>CAZMAK010000003.1:54761-82847 GCA_964564245.1 uncultured Ectothiorhodospiraceae bacterium
CTCGACCACCGGTTCAGCCTCGACTGGAACTGAAGCCTCGACCACCGGTTCAGCTTCGGCGGGAACCGCAGCCTCAATTACCGGTTCAACATCTGTCGGGACCTCGGCCGGTGATGGCGGCACCTCCCGTGGTGGTGGCGGTGTACCCTTTCCCGCAGGCACCGTCTCTCTCGGTGGTGGCGGCGTACCCTTTGCTGCAGGCAGTGGTTCCCTCGGTGGCGGCGGTGTGCCCTTTGCCGCAGGCACCGTCTCCCTCGGTGGCGGCGGCGTACCCTTCGCCGACGGTGCGGTTTCACGCGGTGGTGGCGGTGTACCTCCACCGGGCGGTGGTTCACGCGGCGGCGGTGTACCGCCACCCGGGCCAGGCGGACGTGGTGGTGGCGGCGTGCCACGCCCGCCACCAAACTTGCCGGTTATCCCCTTCAGGCCCATCCCGATCAGGGTGAATACCGCCTTGATGATGATAAACAGCCAGGAAAACAGCGAAAATATCCCGCCCCACAGGCGCATCAACAGGGACGTACCGGCAGGCTTGGCGCTTTCGATATCAGGTTTCTCGATCCGGTTGTAATCCGGGCTGATCGATACGACCCCGTCATCACTGGTCTGAACGTAGAACTGTTTCTTGGCACTGATACAGCCAAGCGGGATGATCAGCAATGCCAGGCAGGTGGCTGTACCCGCACCGAACAGGATGCTGATTGCCATGCCGTTGAAGATGGGGTCCGGCAAAATGGTGAACGCACCGGCTACAGTGGTGAGCGTGGTGATGAAAATGGGGCGCATACGGGCCGCGGCACCTCTTACCGCGGCATCCGCGACGTCACAGCCCCTGGCGACCTCGATTTTAACGAACTCGACGATCAGGATCGATTGGCGAACAATAATGCCGCCCAGTGCAATCATGCCGATCATGGACGTGGCGGTGAATTCTGTACCCATGATCCAGTGACCGGGAATAATACCCAGCAGTGTTACCGGGATCGGCGACATGATGATGCCGGCCAGGGCAAAATTCCTGAACTCCCACACGATCAGCCCGTAAATCAGGACCAGTGCAGCCATGAAAGCGCCACCCATGTCGCGGAATGTTTCATAGGTGACAGTCCATTCGCCGGTCCATTCGAAGTGTGACTTGGAATCATCCGCAGTCAGGGGTAACAATGTCCACGGCATGGTCGGCATCTTTACGCCATCCGGTGTCGTGTAGTTCTTGACCAGGTCCTCGACATTGAACATCCCGTAAATGGGTGCACCCAGCCGACCTTCCATTTCACCCGTGACGTACTCGACATCACGCAGGTCCTTGGAGTAAAGGACCGGTTCTTCATAACCCTTCCTGAATACCCCGAGTTCCGACAACGGTACGGTTCTGCCGTCCGATGTCGGTATTGGCAAATCGCCCAGGCGGGTGATCTGCGAACGTATCGCCAGCGGAATCTGCATGACGATATAGGTAGGTTCCAGTACCGTACCGCGCTTGATGTCGCCAAGCTTGTAACTGCCCATGGCCATGGCCAGGCTGCCATTGATGGTGTCAACCGAAATACCGCGCCGCACGGCCTTCTCTGTATCGACTTCAAAGCGCCAGTATTCATATGGCTCTGCCATGTAATTGTCGGCATCCACCAGGCCTTCGGCCTTCTCGAACATACTGGTCATGTCAGAGGCGACCTGACGACGGGTTTTTGCATCCGGTCCGTATACCTCGGCGACAACAGTCTGCAACACGGGCGGCCCCGGCGGCATCTCCACCACGGCCATACGAGCGCCGAGTCTGTCGGCAATGGGCTTCAGCAATGCACGCGCAGCGACTGCAATCTCATGACTGCCACGCTTCCGTTCATTCTTGTCTTTCAACATGACCAGCAGGTCACCTTCCCAGGGGCGCTGTCTGAGGTAGTAATGCCTGACCATGCCATTGAAATTGAATGGCTGCGCAGTACCCGCGTAGCTCACGATACCCGTGACTTCCGGGATTCCCTTGACCGCATGGGCCAGCGTCATCAGCACGTTGGCGGTATCCGGCATGGCGGTACCTTCCGGCATGTTGATGATGACGGAAAATTCCGGTTTATTGTCGAATGGCAACATCTTCACCGGAACGGTCTTTGTGTAAAACGTCAGGCACAGCGCTGCTGTGGTGCCGATGATGGTGAACAGGAATAACAGGCCGAGCTTGCGGTTATTGATCAGCGGCATGATGATCGGCCGGTAAAATTTCGCGATGAGCTCGTGGGTCTTTTTTTCCTTTCTCTCGGCACGCGCCAGAGCCGCGTGCCGCGGGGCAAGCTTGACTGCCATCCAGGGTGTGAAAATGAATGCCGCAATCAGGGAAAAGAACATCGCCGACGAACCCAGCACCGGAATTGGCCGCATGTAAGGCCCCATCATGCCGCTGACCCAACCCATCGGCAGCAGGGCGGAGATAATGGTGAAAGTCGCGAGAATGGTCGGGTTACCGACCTCGCGCACCGCGTCAATGGCAACCGCCACGCTGGTTCTGCCCTGTAATAGCCAGTGTCTGAAGATGTTCTCGACGACAACCGTCGCGTCGTCCACCAGGATACCGATGGAAAAGATCAACGCGAACAGGCTGACGCGGTCAATGGTGTAATCGACCATCATGGCCCACCAGATGGTGAGCAGGATCACCACGGGGATAACAGCGATAACAACAACCGCAGCGCGCAAACCCATACCGACAAGGCAGAGGAAAGATACGATCACAACCGTTTCCAGCATGGCCTGCAGTAGTTCATTGACCTTGTCATCCGCCGTCTTGCCGTAATCACGGGTCACTGCGACGTGTACGTTGGCGGGAATCAGGTCTTTCTTTAGTTCCTGCACCTTGCTGAGGATCCGGTGCGAAATCGTCACGCCGTTGGTGCCTTTCTTCTTCGCAATGGCGACGGTAACCGCTGGATTGCCTTGCGGTGATGTATCCTTCCCCTCGAAGGCAGGGCCTGTGTAATAGTCAACCATCTGGGTGGGATCAGCAGGCTCTTCCACGACCTTGGCGACATCACGTACGTAAACCGGCACACCCTGGTGTATGCCCACGACCAGCCGGCCTATCTCGCTCGCATTGGTCAGAAATGATCCGGTGCGTACCGAAAACGACATGCCACCAGTCTCGACACCGCCGGCTGTCTGTTCTGAGTTGGCCGTTTGTATGGTTTGCGCGACCTCTTGCAGGCTGATCCCGTAACCCGAGAGGCGTTCCGGCATGACCTCGACCTTGACCTGATCCGCGCGACCACCCACAACAAAACCCTTGCCTACGCCATCCACCTCACCGAGATGCTGCAGCACATCAAGAGAAAGCAGACGCAGGGCTCCATCGTCGACATCTTCCGACCACAGTGTCAGGGTCACAATCGGCACATCGTCGACCGATACCGGCTTGATCAGGGGCGGCTTTACATTGGGAGGGATCTTGTCCATGTTGGAGAGGATCTTGTCCCGTACCTTGACGATGGATTCGCCCATATCCTCGCCAACGTAGAACTGTACGGTTACGATCGCGCTGCCACGCATCGCTGCGGTGTAAGTGTGCTCCACACCGTGTATTTCCTGTAACAGGCGTTCCAGCGGTTGTGTGACGAGGGTGGTGACCTGCTCGGAAGATGCACCCGGGTACTGGATGAACACGTCGATCATTGGTACCGAAATCTGCGGATCTTCCTGCCGCGGCGTGAAAAACAGGCCCATCAGACCAACCAGCAGTGACACGATGAGTATCATTGGTGTCACCGGTGAGGTGATGAACAGGCGTGCGATACGGCCGGCAATACCCAGTGAGTGGGCTTCTGCGGTTGCCGGTCTGGAAAATTGATGTTCTTGCTCAGCCATTTTTGTAATTCCGTCTTGTTGTATTTCCCGTCAGCGTTGCCTGAATCAGGTACCTGTCAAATTCCGCCAAACCTTCTCCCTTGTGACCGATTATCCCTGCCAGCACGGACAGGCATACGTGTGACCTGAACTAGTTCCACGAGCCTTTGTCTTTCCCGACTTCAGCCCCACTCACGACCACGCGTTCTCCCACACGCAGACCGGAGAGGATTGCAACACCATCCGAACCCACGTCATCCCCGGTTCTCACCAGCCGCAGCTCACGCTTGTTCTGTTCGTTGACCACATAGAGGCCGGGCAAGCTGCCGCGCCAGACCAGCGCGCTTTTCGGCACAACGGGTAATTCGCGAACCTTGGCATTGACATCGGTGATCATCACCTCTGCGTACATACCTGCTCCTCCAGGGGCCCCTTGCGGCAATTCCAGCTTTACCGTAACCGTGTGGCGCTCCGGATCGGCGATCGGGTATATCTGGACGACCCTGGCCTGGACATTGACATCACCCACATCCAGCCGGGCAGGTACGATCATCCCCATCTTCACACCCGGCATCAGCCGCGCCGGTATCTCCACCTGGATCTGTAACTGTGACATGTCCGCGAACTTCAACATTGGCTGCCCCGGCTGTACCGGGTCACCCACCTCGACCAGTTTCTTGGTAATCACGCCCTTGAACGGCGCGACCGACTTCGCGTCCCGTATCTTGGAATCGATTTCATCGATACTGGCACGTGCCGCGGCCAGTTGCCCTCGCGCCTGTTCAACCTGGGTGCCGTACTGGTACAGTTCTGCATGCCGATCCAGCCCTGGTGAACTACTCCCGGACATACCCTGCATCGGATTGGTAAAGTTGCGCATGATGGAACTCATACCGCCCATCATGTCATTGCTCTGGCCACCATAGGGTGAAATCCACTCTCGCGAATACTGCACCCCTGCGTTTCTGAGCGACGCCTCCGCATTTGCCAGGTTTGCCCAGGCCGCCCTGCGCTTGGCCAGCAGATCATCGATATTGATCGATATCAGTTCTGCTCCTTTCTCAAACAGGCTGCCCTCCTCGCCGGCAATGCTTTCCACACGCCCGGGAATCTGCGCGGAGAAGGTCACATCCTTGATTGGTACAACCGTGCCGCCAAGTGAGACAGTGGCGCCCACCGGCACCCCGATTACAGTGATGACCGTGTTAGCCTGACCCTGTTCGGCAAGGGCGCTTCCGCACAGTACCGTCGTCAGGAAACCCGCTAGAGCTATTTTTCTGATTAACATCGTTAATCCTCACACATTCAAGTTCGGCCGGACGTGCCGGATGGACAGGCGCAGCAGGGATAGCCGTGCTGTCCATCCGGCATGCCAGTAGCGTAATGTTGAATGGAATCAGCCGGAATTCCATCCAACCCCTGCTGCAGTACGAACAGTTATCGGCCCGTTTGCTGCAGGGTACAACCTGTATTCATGCAACCGTCAGGCTCGTCCCATTACCGAGAAACTCTTGATGAACGGGCCGGCCATGCGTGGATCCTTGATCATTGCACCGTAATCACCCACGTTGAATTTCAGCTTGCGTGAGGTGTACGCCATCCCGAGTCCCATCATGCCCGGTGGTTTTTCGAGCCACTTGTTCCAGTTATCAAAGGTGGCGCGCAAATCCCAGCTCAGCTTTTCACCATTGTAGATCCCTGCGGACACTGCCTTTCCGTTTTCAACCGTGAGCACCCCCCTGGGGGTATCCTCACCATCAAAGCCATAGGCAATCACGGAATTGAAGTTGATTTTTTGCAGTGCATCCGAGAGTTCAGGCTCCGCATTCCATTGCTCCATGAAGCTTTTCATCCATGCATCTGAAAACAGGTCTGCCATTTTTTCCTCCGTTTTGACTGGTCATGCCCGTGCCTGCATCCTCAAGTTTGAAATACAGGCCAAAAAAGGACATATAAATTAACGTCTTGATAAAGTCTATATACCTGCGTCCATGATCATATACATTCATTCCAACGCCGGATATAGACAAGTGTATATACCCGTTTCGATAGTGACTGCGCCAGCGGAGCCATGCGAATCCCCGATTATTATTTCTTATCATAATTTGTTAATCAGTACATGGAAATATAAAATTCAAGTAAAGCACAAGAAAATTTGACTAATAGCCACCCAGATCCGCCGAACTGTCAGTTTTTTATACACCCAGCGGAAGGCCTGCAGTACCGGTATTTGCCGAATAACTGCCGGATTGCTTCGGTCTGCGGCTGATTCCAGTGTCGAGAAACTTAACCAACCCTGTATCCCGGCCTGGTGAAGCCCATGGACAGACTTTAAATAAACTATATATTTCAATTGGTTTTATGTTCAGGAATGAATATTGCGTAGCATTCCCTATCCCGATCAAAGAGACCAGGAATGCACCAATGCCAGACCTTGAAGAAACAGCGCGGCGCGTCATCGATGACCAGCGATGCGGTGATCGACGTACGACCTCCTGGGAAACATGGCATGGCGCGCTTTTCAAGACCCGGCGCCGGCAATCCCGGCGTGACGGGGATCACTTCAATCAATACCTGGACTGGCATGGTCACACGGCCCTGCTTGCCACCCTGGCGATCATCCTGCTGTGCTTTGCCGACGCCTTCCTGACCACGGTGCTGCTGGGCAAGGGCGCGATCGAGGTCAACGTGCTGATGGACTGGCTGATCCGCAAGGACATCCATGTCTTCACCATCGTCAAGATGGCAGTCACCGGGGTCGCCTTGCTCATTCTGTTGATCCATTTCAATTTCAGGGTCTACAAATACATCTCGGTGCGCTACCTGGTGTATGCACTGGTTCCTGTCTATGTAATCCTCATCCTGCATGAGCTCACCATGCTGGCCCGGATCTGAAGGCCGCCGCCGGATCCGTTCGATATAAACCCCTGCACGACCGCACCGGCCGGTTGCCGTTTCCGGCAACCGCATCGGCCTCCGCCATGATGTCCCGGTGCCGATTGCGGGCGGTTTCGCTTCATGGTTAGATGGGCTCCGTCATGTATCCACATACAGGGAGGCAGCATGAAGCACACCAGCACCGGTTCACCCGTGCACGGCAGACCGTTCAGGCACATCGCATGGGGCACTGCAATTGCGGTAATCGTCGGGATCAGTGGCTGCACGACCAATCCGTACACGGGTGAGCAGAAGGCCAGCAATGCGGCCAAGGGCGCCGGGATCGGCGCGCTGGGCGGAGCAGCAATCTCCGCCGTCACCGGCGGCAAGCGCAAGAACGTCCTGATCGGGGCCGGGATCGGCGCGCTGGCCGGCGGTGCGGTCGGCTACTACATGGACCAGCAGGAAAACCGGTTGCGTGAGAAACTGCGCAACACCGGCGTCAGCGTCACCCGCAGTGGTGACAGGATCATCCTGAACATGCCCGGTCATATCACTTTTGCCACCGACTCCAGCGACATCTCCGCCGATTTCTACCCGGTCCTCGACTCCGTGGCTCTGGTGATCAATGAGTATGTCAAAACCTACGTCGACATCACCGGCCATACCGACAGCACGGGATCTGACGCGTATAACCTGCAGTTGTCCAACGCGCGCGCGTCCAGCGTGGCCCGCTACCTGGAGTCGCACGGCGTCCTGCCCCAGCGCATCTATACCCGTGGCATGGGCGAGTCACAGCCGGCGGCGACCAATGACACGGCCGAGGGACGCGCGCTGAACCGCCGCGTGGAAATCGTGCTCACACCGCTGACCTGAGCACATTGCCCGCACTGAACCGGCCTGATGGCCGGTTTTCACGAAGCAGCATCCGGGTACCGATGGCGCACGTCCCGACGGGTCGCGTAACTATCAACCAGTTGTTTTTACTTAATAATCTCCAATGTCCACCGTGTGGAACAGGAAACCCGCCCGCTTCTCCCGGCCAGGCCCTGCAGACCTTCACAGCGGTCAAGAATTGGACGTGGCGGCCGATTTTCCGTAGACAATCAACTGATCTGCGGTATGCCGGGTAACCCGGGTTTCCGGTGACCGCAGGAATAGGTACGCGCATGCAAGCTTCTGCCAGTCACCGGACACGCATCGTCACCCTGCTGGATGAATGCCATAACCTGGTGCTGAATCAGCTCCATCCCAAAATCGGCAAGCTGTTCGAGAACAGCGACACTGCATTTCTCGAATTCGCCGAAAAGGCGCAGACCGGAACCTCCCAGCTTCGCTTCATGGAAGCAATGGCCGTGGTGCAAAAGGACCGCAACCGGTTCGAAGAGGTATTCTACGGTGAAATCGGAAAAAGCTTCTCCGGCCTCGGCACGACATCGCATACCGGTCCGGGACAGAGCCACACCTCCGGCACACCGCTCACCCTGCTGAGCAAGGAAGACGCGGATATCGAAGTTGCGATCAAGAACATGGTAAGCAGTGCATCACTTGGCGCCACCATGATACTGGGGGCAATGCAACAGCGCCTCGCCGTGCTGAATCACGGCCGCAAGATCGAGGAAAAGGACATACCCGGTGGTCCGTCGTGCCTGGCCAACGCCTTTCATACGGCCACCCAGGACATGGCCCTTGACCATGAATCCAGGCTGATCGTGTACCTGCTGTTCGACAAGTTCGTGCTTGCGAACACACGTCTGCTGTACGAGGACTACAACAAGCTGCTGATCAAGGCAGGCATTCTGCCCAACCTGAAATTCGAGGTGAAGCGAAACCCGGCCTCCGCTTCCGGTTCAGGCGGTCATCAGGCTGACCACGCCGCGTCCGGCGGGAAACCCGCCAGGACGGACCAGTCACTGGGCGACGAGCTGTTCGACAGCGTCCTGCAATTGATGTCGCGCAGGAACCGGCTGGGCACCAGCGTGGAACCCGCCAATCCGCTGCCGCAACAGGAGGTCGTATCCGCCATCCAGCAGCTGCAGACCCTGAGGCAGAATGACGCATTCACCCCCGCCACACCCGATCCGTCCCTGCCGTCCGGGAAGCAGCACGAGGAAGTGGTCAACACGATGCTGCACCGCATCAGTGCCGAACGGGAGCAGCTGTTCACAGGGATCGACCGGCGCAGGCTGCCCAGTGCGGATACCCAGGTCATCGACCTGGTCGGCATGATGTTCGAGTACCTGCTGCGCGATGAAACCCTGCCCAGTATCGCCAAGGCCGAACTGTGCCGGTTACATACGCCCTACCTGAAGATCGCCATCATAGACAAGAGCCTGTTCACCAACATCGAACACCCGGCTCACAAGCTGCTGAATGCCCTGTCGAAGGCCGGTTCACGCTGGGTGTTCGACAACGACCACGAGCGCGGCATCTTTCCCTGCATCAGGACGATCGTCCAGCGCATCATCGAGGATTTCCAGACCAACTTCAAAATCTTTTCCGAACAGCTCGAGTTCCTGAATGACAACCTGCGGACGCTGGAAAACAAGGCAGCGGCCATCGAGGAGCGCACCCGACAGGCTGCGTCCGGCAAGGAAAAACTCGAAATGGCGCGTAACTGCGCGGCAGCGACCATCGAATCGCTGGTTTCAGCCAACCAGGTACCGCCCGAGTTACGCAAGTTCCTGGGTGACGTGTGGCTCGACAAGCTGATGTTCATCTACCTGCGCGAACCGGGACAGAACGAGAGCCCGAGCTGGAAGCTGGCCACCCGCACCCTGAAGACCATCCTCTGGAGCATCAAACCACGCACGACGGATGAAGCCCGCAATGAACTGATCGAACGCCTGCCTGAAGTGCGCAGGCAGACGAAACAGGCACTGGAAATGCTCGGCACCTACGGCACCAGCGACTACAAGGCACAGCTCGCGCTGATCCACCGGTTGCAGGGCGAGGCGGTATCGGCAACCCACGCGCGCACCGGAGCCCGGCATCCGGGCGAACCGCCGGTGGATCCGGCACCGGCGGACGAACCGGTGGCTGACAACGTATTCACGATGTCCGATGCCGCTTCCGGCGGGACGACCGGTGAGGATGAGCCCGAGCAGGAGCTGACGCCCGAGGAGGAAGCCGCCCTCGAGAGACTCGGGAATGTGTCATTCGGCACCTGGTTCCTCATCCATGAGGACCCGGAACAGTTGCCCATGCAGGTAAAGCTGTCCTGGTATTCCGGCATTTCCGGGAATTACATGTTCGTCAACAGCCTGGGTATCAAGACCCTGGTCATCAAGAGCCGTGACCTGGCGTCACTGCTTGCATCGGGCAAGGCATCGATCATCGACCAGGAGCAACAGCCGTTCATACAACGCACACTGGCAATGATACGGCGGATCCTGTCCGGCAGCCTGCAAGCCGTCGCCGATTGAGCCTGTGGAGGAAGCAATCATGAGAGATACAGATACGGCATTCAGGGAAATGCGCAGCCACGAACGCTTCGAGGTCAGCCGCGTGGTGCATGTGACAGACCTGCATACGGGACACGAGCTGGGGCAGCTGGTCAATTACAGTGAACAGGGTATCATGATCGTGGGCACACAGCCTGTTGCGGAAAACAGCGTGTTTCAGCTGAGCCTGCTGCTCGAGGACGCCGACGCATCGCAGAGCATCGAGCTGGGTGTCGAGAGTCTGTGGTCGAATTCAACCCAGGACCAGTCCTGCTTCTGGACCGGTTTCTACATTATCGATATTTCCGAAGAGTCCCAGGCACGCCTCACGACCCTGCTCGGCTGAACCGGGCGTTCGCCGGCAACCGGGGCGACGTCCGGCCTCAGGCGACGCCTGCGGTCAGGCCGTTGTCCGCAGACCTGTCCAGGTACACATCCGTCCCGGCCTGGCCGTGGATACGGGCAACGGGAAGCTCCTCCCCCTGTTTCCAGCGTTCGAGCGCCGCATGTTTTGTCTGCCCCGTGACCAGTACCAGTACGGAGCGTGCATCGTTCAGCGCGTGTTCGCCGAGGCTGACCCGGTCAGCCGGCGGCTTGGGTGCATCGTGCACAGCGTGGACCGATTCGGACGCGTCGTGCGCTTGCCCCGGAAACAGGCTGGCGGTGTGGCCGTCCTCCCCCATACCGAGCAGCACCAGGTCGAAGGGACGTGCCGCATCGACGATTGCGGCATACTGCCTCGCTGCGGAGGCCGCACCCTGCTCGGCCGGAATGACGTGGATATTTCCCGCCGGGACGGCGCTCCCGGCGAGCCAGCTGCGGAAGGCCATGACACTGTTGCGCTCCGCATCGTCGGCCGGCAGACAGCGTTCATCGCCAAAATAGATCTGCCAGCGTGACCAGTCGGCGCCGGCGTCCGCCAGCCGACGATAGACTGCCTGTGGCGTACTCCCGCCGGCCAGCACGAAGCGGAAGACACCTCGTGCAGCGATCGCCTGACCGGACTCGTGCAGGATGCGGCTACATACCGTGGCGGCCAGCGTATCCACATCCGGCTGGACGTGCCAGCGGACCGTCTCGCCCGGACCCGTGGTTGACCGGAAGCGGCTCATCCGTATCCCGTCCGTCTGCAGATCCGACCGGGATGCCAGCCGCGACCCTCCCGGACCAGCAACCGATCCGCCGCCTGCGACACCCGGAAGCCTGCGGCGTAATCGGGAAAATCCCGCGCCGGCAGTACGGACCGGGCATCGAGGATCGGTCCCACCAGTTCTCCACAGGTCTGGATATGATCCAGACGCCTGTACAGGGCGGCATCCCCGCTCATGCAGTCGTGGGTGAGCGTTTCGCATCCGGTCACCGGTAGCGCGTTGCAATGGTTCGTGTAGCGGAAGTTCATCTCCACCTCGCCTGGATACGTGGTGTGACCGGGAATCCCGGTCCTGAAGTTCATGCGGATGCCCGCGTCCGGGGGCCGCGACTGGATCGCCCGCAACACCCGGGTCTGCTCGGTCCGGATGTCACCCGCCGCAAAGGAATTGAACGATGCCATGGCGCTGATCGACGCCACCGTCGGTGGTGCAACCCAGCCGCTGCGTCCGGCACGCTTCCCTCAACCATACCCCGGCCTCATCCGGTCGGTAACCGATCATCCTGTTACGTAGATACCGATGCTATTTTTTTTCGTGATGTCCCCCGAACCCGAAGCGCATGGCGGAAAGTACCCTGTCGGCAAAATCACTCTCCCCGCGCGAACTGAAACGGTCGTAGAGTGCGGTCGTCAGCACGCGCGCCGGTGCACCGCACTCGATCGCGGCAATGCTGGTCCAGCGCCCTTCCCCGGAATCGGAGACGCGCCCGCTGAATTCCGCCAGGTCCGGGCTGCGCTGCAACGCCTCGGCCGTCAGGTCCAGCAGCCACGAGGCCACCACACTGCCGCGCCGCCACAACTCGGTGACCGCAGCAAGATCGATGTCGTAACGGAACGCCTCCGGTTCACGCAGCGGCGTGGTCTCGGCATCCTCGGTCTGTGCGCGGTTGCCGACGTTGGCGTGCGCCAGGATGTTCAGGCCCTCGGCATAGGCCGCCATCAGGCCGTACTCGATCCCGTTATGCACCATCTTGACAAAATGGCCGGCTCCGGCAGGGCCGCAGTGCAGGTAACCCTGCTCGGCCGCCGAGGGCGCACCCGTGCAACCGGTCGTGCGCGGGATATCGCCGATGCCCGGGGCCAGCGCCGCGAATACCGGCTGCAACTGCGCGACGATCGAAGGCTCGCCGCCGATCATCAGACAATAGCCGCGTTCCAGGCCCCACACACCGCCGCTGGTGCCGACATCGAGGTAGTGGATATCCCGTTGTTGCAGCCGCGCGGCGCGGGCGATGTCGTCGCGGTAGTAGGAGTTGCCGCCGTCGATGATGATGTCGCCGGGCGCCAGCCGCCCGGCCAGTTCATCGATCACGCGTTCGACCACGGCGGCCGGCACCATCAGCCAGATGGCGCGGGGCGTCCCGAGCGCAGCGACGAAATCGTCCAGGTTCGTGGTGCCGCGCGCGCCATGCCCTTCCAGTACGCCAACCGCCTTCGTATCGCGGTCGTACACCACACAGTCATGCCCGGCGCGCAACAGGCGCTGTACCATGTTGGCGCCCATGCGGCCCAGACCGATCATTCCCAGTTGCATCACATGCCCTCGCCTGTCGTTTCATGTCCCGGACCAGGCGGTATGCGCAATCCGGCATGGATACCAACACTGTGTCGCAGCCCCGACCATACCGGTTGCAATACTATCAGGCAACCGGCGGCGGCGCGCCTCGCATCCGAACACGCCGGCGAGACCTGCCAGCGGCGTGTACCTGATCCGTTTCCTGCATGCCGGCGCGTCCGGGCTGAAGAGTACCGCCCATTTCGGGAGCCTGCCACAGACGTCCGGAGTGACCAGGTAACCCGTGTTCGGCATAGTATGCTACCCGGCAACAGGCACCGGCCGCCCATGATACCGGTCAATCCGCTACAAACAATCGTGGACCCTGGTGTATATTGCGTCCCCATGGCAATCGATATAGCCTGTTCCAGCCGTCCCGAACCCAAACCAACCCGCAGGAGCCCTGACCATGACTGAAATTACAGAGGATATGATCTTCGAATGTTTCGCCGCCGCCCGCACCGGCGCGAGCCCCGACGCCACGGCCGCATCATTCGTGGATGTCGAGGAGTACGAAAACCAGATCATGTATCCCGAATTCGCCCGTTGGGCCCGGCAGGCAGGCTACCCCGAACTCGGCAGGCTGTTCCTCAAGGTCGCCGGCGAAGAGAAGCTGCATGCCGTCTGGCTGCGCAAGCTGTATGAGGGGATGGGTGTCCCGCAGCGCGGGGCAGACACACAACGGGCGATCGACGCCCTTGCCCAGATCCGTGAAAATTGCGATACGCTGATCGGCATGAATCCGGACGGCGTCGTGGAGAAGGCGCTGCGCGTCGCGATGCGCGTCGAAGAACGCGAGTTCGCGGACATCTACCCGCACTTCAGGGACCAGGCGCAGCAGGCCGGCAACGATGACGAGGCTGCCGTCTACCAGAAGGTAATCGATTCCGAGCAGCAACACTATCACTGGTTCCGGGATGCCCTGCACGCGCATTTTCCGGCTGCAGCGGCAACCGCCAGCGCCTGAACCGATGCCGGATGGAAGCGGCTGCCATGCAGCAGATGCAACCGGCAGCCGTGCGCTGGTGGCAGGCGCTTGACCCGCCGATCTACCTGATCTCCATACTGCCCGGGGCGGCCGTCTGGCTGCTCGCGGGCAGTCGCGGTCAGATCCTGGTCCATGTCGCCCTGGCGACGCTGGCCGTCGTCCTGCTGCAGCACGCCATCAATGTCCTCAACGATGTCAGCGACTGGCGTCTGGGGGCCGACGCCGAGAAGCACCACTCCTGGGTGCGCTTTCATCAACTGAACCTGCGGGTTGCGGCCGCCCATGGCTATACCAGCCTGCTTGCGGGTGGCCTGCTCGGGCTGGCGATTCTGGTCCGGGCGGACCAGCTGTGGATCCTCGCGGTCGCCGCGCCGCTGGTGCTGCTGGGCTATCTCTACAATTCCGGTCCACGGCCCCTGTCCTACACCCACCTGGGCGAATGGGTCACCGGGCTATGCTACGGGGGTGTGTTCGGCTGCCTCTGGCTGCTGGCCACCGGCCAGGCGGATCGCGCGGCGGTTGCCGGCAGCCTGGCGTTTTGTGTGCTGGCGATGGCCCTGCTGCTGTCGCACCAGCCACCGCAGATCGACTCGGACCGGCAGGCCGGCAAGCAGTCGTTTGCGGTCCGGTTTGGTGCAAACCGGACCCGCCGGACTGCGCGGCTGCTGTACCTCGCCTTCCTGCTGGCCTTTGGCGCGACCGTCTGGCAGGCCGGGCTGTCGGACACCGCCATGGCGGCGTTTACCCTGGGCGCCGTGGTGTCCGGACTGGCGGTGCTGCGCTACCGGCCGACCCCGCGCCGCATCCTGACCGGCGGCATGCTGGTGATCCTCGGCACGCTGCTGCTGGAACGGGCAACTGCCGCACTCCAGGCCGCGCCGATGTGAGCCCGGGCGATTGTTTGCGTATGTTCAGCCTTGCAGAAAGCCCGTCACCCGCTCGATGCGTGCTGCCGGTGCGGGGGCAGCACAGGGGTACTTGCAGAAAGTCCGGGGCCGCCATGGCCTGCCCCGGATCCGGTACCCCGCCACCGTCCGGGCATCCTGCGTGTTTTTTATTTTGGATCTTCGTTGATTTGAGTCAAGGCAGTGCAATAATATCGCACCATTTATCGGGTATGATTGGCGCCCTCCTGGGGCCAGATCAATAACCAGAACAACTGTTATGATCAAAGTAACACGGGGTCTAGACATCCCGATCGCCGGCAAACCGGAACAGCGCATCCACGACGGACCGTGCGTCCGCAGGGTGGGCGTGCTCGGCCATGACTACGGCGCCTACAAGCGCCTGCCGTCGCTGCTGGTCAATGAGGGTGACCGCGTATTGCTCGGGCAGCCGCTGGTACGCGGCAAACACCTCACCGCCGTCACTACCACCTCACCGGGGACCGGCGTGATCGAATACATCGAGCGCGGTGCGCGGCGGTTTCTGCAGACCATCGCCATCCGGCTCGATGGCGACGGTGAAGAGACCTTCAATGCCTGGAAGGCGGAGGAACTCGCCGGCCTGAATGCCGCGCAGGTGCGGGAAAACCTGCTCGCCTCGGGCCTGTGGCTCGCGTTCCGGATGCGGCCGTTCAGCCTGGTGGCGGACCCGAACACCGAACCACACGCCATCTTCGTCACCGCCATGGATACCAACCCGCTGGCGGCCGACCCCGCCGTGATCATCGCGGAATCCCCGGACGACTTTGCCCATGGCCTGACCGTGATCTCGAAACTGACCTCGGGCCGGGTCTACGTGTGCAAGGCGGCCGGTGCCGGTATCCCCGTCAACAGCTCGCCCGGAATAACCGTCAGCGAATTTTCCGGACCACATCCGGCCGGTCTGGCCGGCACCCATATCCATTTTCTCGCGCCCGTCGATGCCACGCGCAACGTCTGGCATCTCAGCTACCAGGATGTGATCGCGATCGGGCGGCTGTTTACCAGCGGGCGCCTGTCGACCGAACGCATCATCGCGCTGAGCGGACCGCAGGTCATGAACCCGCGCCTGGTCCGCACCCGGCTGGGCGCCGACATCGGTGACCTGGTGCAGGATGAACTGCGCACCGGCGAATCGCGCATCGTGTCCGGTTCGATCCTCTCCGGGCATCACGCGGCCGGCACGACCGCCTTCCTCGGGCGCTATCATCTGCAGGTGACAGTCCTGCGCGAGGGTCGCGATCGCGAGCTGCTCGGCTGGCTGACGCCCGGCTTCACCAAGTACTCCGCCAGCAAGGTCTTCATGGGCGGACTGCTGCCGCACAGAACATTCAGTCTGACCACGTCCAACAACGGCAGTCCCCGCGCCATGGTACCGACCGGCACCTTTGAGCGCGTCATGCCGCTGGACATCCTCCCCACCCAGCTGCTGCGTGCCCTGGTGGTCAAGGATACCGAGACCGCCGTGGCGCTGGGCTGCCTGGAGCTCGACGAGGAGGACCTGGCGCTGTGCACCTTTGTCGACACCGGCAAGTATGACTACGGTCCTATCCTGCGCGAGAACCTGCGCCAGATCATGAAGGAAGGCTGATGGCACGCAAGGACAAACTGCGACGTTTTCTGGATCGGGTCGAGCCGGTGTTCAGCAAGGGCGGTGCGCTGGGGCGCTACGGTGCGGTGTTCGAGATGGTCGACACCTTCCTGTACACGCCGGCCGACGTCACGGCGGGTGCGCCGCACGTGCGCGATGCCATCGACCTCAAGCGCCTGATGATCGCCGTGGTGCTGGCCGCCACGCCCTGTCTGCTGATGGCCATGTACACGGTGGGCCACGAAACCAATGCCGCCCTGGCGGCAACCGGTATGGATATCGCGCATGGCTGGCGCGGCAGCCTCCTCGGACGCCTCGGCATCGGCTTCCAGGCGGACAGCACCTGGGCCTGCCTGGCGCACGGCGCACTCTATGTCCTGCCCATCTATTTCGTCACCCTCATCGCCGGCGGTATCTGGGAGGTGCTGTTCGCCCTGGTCCGCAACCACGAGATCAACGAAGGTTTCTTCGTGACCTCGCTGCTGTTCGCCCTGACCCTGCCGGCGACCATCCCGCTCTGGCAGGTCGCCATCGGTATCTCGTTCGGGGTGGTGATCGGCAAGGAGATTTTCGGCGGGACCGGCAAGAATTTTCTCAACCCGGCGCTGGTCGGGCGGGCGTTCCTGTTTTTCGCCTATCCCTCGCATATGTCGGGCAATGCCGTGTGGGTGCCGGTGGACGGCGTCAGCGGGGCGACTGCCCTCTACCTCGCCTCCGAAGGCGGTGTCGAGGCCATGGTGCACGGCGGCGTGACCTGGATGAACGCCTTCCTGGGCAACATCCAGGGCTCCATCGGTGAAACCTCGACGCTGGCCTGCCTGTTCGGTGCCGCGTTCCTGATCCTGACCCGGGTCGCCTCCTGGCGCATCATGGCCGGGGTGATGGCGGGCATGGTCGGCACCAGCCTGCTGTTCAACCTGATCGGCAGCAGCAGCAACCCGATGTTTGCCCTGCCCTGGTACTGGCACCTGGTACTGGGTGGCTATGCCTTCGGCATGGTATTCATGGCCACCGACCCGGTCTCCGCGGCAATGACCGACGCCGGCCGCTGGGTCTACGGCATCGTGATCGGTGTGATGGTGACGCTGATCCGGGTGCTGAACCCGGGATTCCCGGAAGGCATGATGCTCGCCATCCTGTTCGGCAACGTGTTCGCCCCGCTGATCGACTGGTTCGTCGTGCAGACCAATATACGCCGGAGGATACGCCGCCATGCCGGCTGACACGACGCAGGCAGGAGTGGCCCGCGGCCTGTGGGTGTTCTCCCGGCCCAACGACGACCCGGGCAAGATTCTCGCCGTGGCGATCACCCTGTGCCTGGTGTGTTCGTTGCTGGTCTCCGGCTCCGCGGTGCTGCTCAAGCCGCTGCAGGATCGCAACCAGGCGCTGGCAATCCGAAAACAGATCGTCCGCGTGGCCGGCTTCACGGCGGGCGATGCACAGCAGGTCGAGGCGCTGTTCCGGCAGCACATTGAAACACGCATCGTGGACCTCGATACCGGCGAGTTCGACGACAGCATCGACCCGGCCGGCTACGACATGCGTGCCGCGGTCCGCGATCCGGCGCGCAGCCGCGCGCTGTCAGCGCAGGAGGATCCGGCGAAGATCAAGCGGCGCGCCGACCGGATGCCGGTCTATCTGGTGCGCGAGGGTGAACGCGTCAAGACCGCCATCCTGCCGGTCTACGGTTACGGCCTGTGGTCCACCCTGTACGGCTTCCTGGCGCTCGCCGGTGACGGCAGAACCGTCTCCGGCCTGACGTTCTATGAACACGGGGAAACCCCGGGCCTGGGTGATTTCGTCGCGAACCCCGCCTGGCAGGCAAAGTTCCGCGGCAAGCTGGCATTCGATGAAAGCGGCAGGCTGCGCCTCGGCGTCATCAAGGGCGGGGGCAATCCCGCCTCGCCCGACGCCCGGTACCAGGTCGATGCCGTCGCCGGCGCCACCCTGACCAGCCGCGGCGTCAACAACCTGTTGCGTTACTGGCTCGGCGACCAGGGTTTCGGCCCCTTTCTCAAACGGCTGCAGACGCACGGAGAACACACATGAACCTGGATGAGCGTCGGATATTGTTCGAACCCGTAGTGGACAACAATCCCATCACCCTCCAGGTGCTCGGCATCTGCTCCGCCCTGGCGGTGACGGCCAAGCTGGCGCCCGCACTGATCATGTGCCTCGCACTCAGCGTGGTGCTGGTCTGCTCCAGTGCGGCGATCAGCCTCATCCGCAACCACATCCCCACCAACATCCGCATCATCGTGCAGATCACCATCATCGCCTCGCTGGTCATCGTGGTGGACGAACTGCTGCGCGCCTATGCCTACGACATCAGCAAGCAGCTGTCCGTGTTCGTGGGCCTGATCATCACCAACTGCATCGTGCTTGGCCGTGCGGAAGCCTTCGCCCTGCAGAACCCGGTACGGGAGAGCGTACTGGACGCCCTGGGTCACGGCATGGGCTACAGCGCCATCCTGATCCTGGTCGCCACGGTCAGGGAGCTGCTCGGATCGGGAACGCTGCTCGGCTTCCCGATCCTGCGGCTGACGCGCGACGGCGGCTGGTACGAACCCAACGGCCTGATGCTGCTCGCCCCGAGCGCGTTCTTCATCATCGGCCTGCTCATCTGGGCGGTGCGCACCTGGAAGCCGGCGCAGGTCGAGAAGCCGCAGTACCGCATCCACGTGGTGCACCGCACCAGCGAGGCCCTCTGACCCCCGGGATCGAATGCCATGGAAGCCTATCTCAGCCTGTTCGTCCGGTCGATCTTCATCGAAAACCTGGCCCTGTCCTTCTTTCTGGGCATGTGCACCTTCCTGGCCATCTCCAAGCGCATCGAGACGGCCATCGGTCTGGGCGCCGCCGTCATCGTGGTGCAGACCATCACCGTACCGGCCAACAACCTGCTCTTCCAGTACCTGCTCAAGGACGGCGCTCTGGCATGGGCCGGCCTGCCGGATGTGGACCTGAGCTTCCTCGGGCTGATCAGCTACATCGGCGTGATCGCGGCCATCGTGCAGATCCTGGAGATGCTGCTGGACCGGTATGTCTCCGGCCTCTACAACGCCCTGGGTATCTTTCTGCCGCTGATCACCGTCAATTGCGCGATACTCGCCGGCTCCCTGTTCATGGTGGAGCGCTCGTATGACTTCGGCGAAAGCGTCGTGTTCGGCCTGGGCAGCGGCATCGGCTGGGCACTCGCCCTGGTGGGCCTGGCCAGCATCCGGGAAAAGCTCAAATACAGCGACGTCCCCGCGGGGCTGCAGGGGCTGGGGATCACCTTCATCATCGGCGGCCTGATGTCCATGGTCTTCATGTCATTCTCGGGCATCCAACTCTAGGAGCGGACGCGACACATGCTGGACATTGGCCTCGGAGTTGCGTTATTCACCGCCATCGTGCTGGTGCTCGTCGCCATCATCCTGCTGGCGCGCGCGCGGCTGGTCGCTACGGGCACGGTCAACATCACCCTGAACGGTGAAAAGAACCTCCCGGTGCCGGTCGGCCTGAAACTGCTCAATGCACTGGCCGACGCCCGGGTGTTCGTGCCCTCCGCATGCGGCGGGGGCGGAACCTGCGGACAGTGCCGCGTCAAGATCCACTCGGGCGGAGGCGACATCCTGCCGACCGAGACAACACACATCACGAAGCGCGAGGCCGCCGCGGGCGAACGGCTGGCCTGCCAGGTGGTGGTGAAGCGCGACCTGCAGATCGAACTGCCGCCCGAGGTGTTCGGCGTCAAGAAGCTCGAATGCCGTGTGCGCTCCAATAACAGCGTATCCACCTTCATCAAGGAACTGGTGCTGGAACTGCCGCAGGACGCGCAGCTGGATTTCCGCGCCGGCGGCTATGTCCAGATCGAATGCCCGCCGCACCGGATCAGCTACGAGGATTTCGACATTCCGGAGCGCTTCCGGGACGACTGGGACCGCCACAAGCTGTGGCGTTTCGTCTCGGAGGTAAGCGAGCCGGTCACGCGCGCCTATTCGATGGCCAACTACCCCGGTGAACAGGGCATCGTGATGCTGAATGTGCGCATAGCGACGCCCCCGCCGGCGGTGCCGGACGCCCCGCCCGGCATCATGTCCTCATACATTTTCAGCCTGCACCCCGGTGATACGGTCACGGTATCCGGTCCCTACGGAGAGTTCTTCGCGCGGGACACGGATGCCGAGATGGTGTTCATCGGCGGCGGCGCCGGCATGGCGCCGATGCGCGCTCACATCCTCGATCAGCTCAAGCGGATCGGCACCACCCGCAAGATCTCGTTCTGGTACGGCGCCCGCAGCCGGCGGGAGATCTTCTACCAGGAGGAGTTCGACGCGCTGGCGCAGGCGCATCCGAACTTCGAGTGGCACGTCGGTCTGTCGGATCCGCAGCCGGAGGATCAGTGGGAGGGTTACCGGGGATTCATCCATGAAGTGCTGTTCCTGCATTATCTGTGTGTCCACCCGGCGCCGGAAGACTGCGAATATTATCTGTGCGGTCCGCCGATGATGAATGCCGCCGTGATCAGGATGCTCGAGGACATCGGCGTCGAGCGTGACAACATCATGCTGGACGATTTCGGCGCATGACCTGATGGGCGCCCAGGCAGACACCCGGCCGGGCCAGACCCTGTCCATCGCCGCGCTGGCACTGCTGCTCGCGGCCTGCAGCGGTGATTCGGCGCAGGCCAGACTGACGGAGTTCGCCGGCAACACCCAGGGCACGACCTACCACATCAAGGTCGTGGACCTGCCGGCGGCCGTGACGGCGGAGACCGCCAGGGGCGCCATCGTGGCGGAACTCGATGATATCGACCACCACCTGTCGACGTATCGACCCGATTCCGAGCTGTCACAGTTCAACCGGAGCCGCGACACCGGCTGGTTTCCGGCCAGCGCGGGCCTCGTGAAGGTACTCTCCGCGGCGCAACAGGTCAGTGAACTCAGCCATGGCGCCTACGACGTCACGGTCGGTTCGCTGGTCAGCCTGTGGGGCTTCGGGCCCGAGCTGACCGGCGACCGGATTCCCTCGGCGGCGGAGATCGCCGCGGCGCAGGCGCGCGTCGGCTACCGTCATCTCGGCATCCGTACCGCGCCGCCGGCTATCCGCAAGGACATCCCCGACCTGTACGTCGACCTGTCCTCGATCGCGCAAGGCTATAGCGTGGACCGGGTTGCACAACGGCTGGAAAGTCTCGGCATCGCAAACTATCTGGTGGAGATCGGCGGCGAACTGCGTGGCAAGGGCCTGAACCAGCTCGATGGCCACTGGCGCATCGGCATCGAACGCCCCACGCCCGGCGCACGCTCCATCTACTCCGTCATCAAGATCGCCGATGTCGGGGTTTCGACCTCGGGTGACTATCATGATTATTTCGAACGCAACGGACAGCGTTATTCGCATACCATCAACCCGCAGACGGGCCGCCCCGTAACGCACCGGCTGGCTTCCGTAACGGTGGTGAGCGAAAACACGATGCGCGCCGACGCCCTGTCCACGGCCCTGATGGTGCTCGGCCCCGAAGACGGCTATCAGCTCGCCGCAACGGCGGGGCTCGCCGCCTGTTTTATCATCAAGACCGATGCCGGCTTCACCGACCGGGAAACACCGGCCTTCGACCACTATCGTCTCGAGAACAACGGCTGAGCATGGCCGAGATCCTGTTCAGTCTCGTGATATTCGCCCTGGCCGTGGCCGCACTGGGGATCGGGGTGCTGCGCGGCCGCCGGGGCATCCAGGGCAGTTGCGGCGGCCTGAACAACCTCCCCGGAATGACATCAGACTGCGGGGGCGCTTGCCGGCGCCCGTGCAGGAAACGCCGCAAAGCCGCCGCTTCGTCGTCCGCCAACTGATAACGGGAACCGTCCATGACCGATACCAATACAGTAAGCACGTGCATGTCAGCCAACCTGGTCACCCTGCAGCCCGACATGGACGTCATGGAAGCCGTTCAGATACTCACTGAACGCGGCATCCCCGGCGCGCCCGTGGTCGACGATGTCGGGAACTTCGTGGGTCTGCTGGCCGAAAAGGACTGTGTCGAGGCCGTACTCAAGGCCAGCTATTACGAGGAGTGGGGTGGGCGCGTCGCGGAGTACATGCAGACCAACGTGCGCACGATCGAGGCAGCCACCAGCATCATTGATGCCGCCAAACTGTTTATCGAGACCTCGCTGCGCGGTTTCCCGGTGATGGACAACAATCGCATCGTCGGGCAGCTGAACCGCTCCGACCTGCTCAAGGCGCTCATCCGGCTGGGAAACTCCGGTCGCAAGGCCTAGCACCTGTCTCTTCATCATCCGCGGTCGCCACGGCGCGACCGATTGGCTACCCCGGACGCACGGTCCCGGCCTGAACCCGTGCGTCACCCCCACCGGACCCGGGCCTCAGTTGCCGTACAACTGCTCTGCGCGCGCCTGGAAGCGCCTGAGGATATCGCGTGTCATCAGATCCAGGACACGGCCGCTGGCGAGCTCAAGCAGCGACGAGCGCATCTCGAGACTCACTGCCAGTCTGACCACGCAGCCATCGTCAGGAACGGGCGTGAAGCGCCAGTCGATCAGCAGGTCGCGGAACGGACCCGCCGAAGACCTGACCTGCAGGCGTTCGGGCCGGTGCAGCTCGGCGCGCGACTCGAAATCGAGCCGTGTGAATCCGAGGTCAATACCCTGCATGACCGTCAGGAAATCGCCCTGGCGTTGCGTGATTCGGGCGTGGGTCCAGACCGGCAGGAATTCATGGTAGCGTTCGATATCCGCCACCAGGTCGAACATCATCTCCGCCCGCCAGGGCAGACGGTGTTCTTCATAACGGGATTTCACGTCGTCATCCGGTTGTCATGATAACCAGCGGAAACGTTCTTGACTTGTATCAACATAGCTGCCTTCATTATATGTCATATAACGCGGACTTCCGCACGCGCGTCCAGAGAAGACCGGCGGTCGTCAACAACAAATATCGAGGAGCTCCTGCATGCAAGCATTCACCTATATCCGCCGGTTCAATGAACTCGGCATCGCTGATGTACCGATGGTGGGCGGCAAGAATGCATCACTGGGTGAAATGTACCGTTCGCTGTCCGGCCAGGGTGTCAAGATTCCGAACGGCTTTGCCACAACCGCACAGGCTTACCGGGATTACCTGGCGCACAACGATCTCGAGGACCGCATCCGCGTGGCGCTGGAGGAACTCGACATCACCGATGTCGATGCACTCGCCGTAACCGGCGCACAGATCCGCGGCTGGCTGGTCGACGGCGAGCTGCCACCGCAACTGGCCGGGGAGATTCGGGACGCCTACCTGGAGCTCGCACAGGAATACGGCGGGGAACCGGACGTCGCGGTGCGCAGTTCCGCCACCGCCGAGGACCTGCCGGATGCATCGTTCGCCGGCCAGCAGGAAACCTACCTGAACATCCGCGGCGTCGAACACCTGCTGCGTACCTGCAAGCGCGTGCTGGCCTCGCTGTACACCGACCGCGCCATCCACTACCGCGTCGACAAGGGTTTCGACCACATGAGCATTGCCCTGTCGATCGGTGTGCAGAAGATGGTGCGTTCCGATCTGGCCTGCTCCGGCGTGATGTTCACCCTCGATACCGAAAGCGGGTTCCGCGACGTGGTCATGATCACGGCAGCCTACGGTCTCGGCGAGAATGTCGTACAGGGCGCGGTGAACCCGGACGAATTCCTGGTCTTCAAGCAGACCCTGGCGCAGGGCTTCCGGCCGATCATTCGCCGCCATCTGGGCGAAAAGGCCATCAAGATGATCTACACCAAGGACCCGGTCACGGCCGAGGCGACCCGCAACGTACCGGTACGCGACAGCGAACGCCAGCGCTTCGCCATCAGCGACGACGAGATCCTGCAGCTGGCGCGTTACGCCGTGGCAATCGAGAATCACTATTCCGACCAGGCCGGCAAGCCCCGTCCGATGGACATCGAGTGGGCCAAGGACGGCGAAAGCGGTGAGCTGTTTATCGTGCAGGCACGCCCGGAGACCGTGCATTCCATCCGCACCGACGCCTACCAGGAAATCTTCAGCCTGGGCCAGCGTGGCAAGGTGCTCACACAGGGCAAGGCAGTCGGTGCGAAGATCGGCACCGGCAAGGCACGTATCATCCTCGAGGCCGCACACATGCACGACCTGCAACCGGGCGAGGTGCTGGTCACCGATATCACCGACCCCGACTGGGAGCCGGTGATGAAGATCGCCAGCGCGATCGTCACCAATCGCGGCGGTCGTGTCTGCCATGCGGCCATCGTCGCGCGTGAACTCGGTATCCCCGCCGTGGTGGGCGCCGGCAATGCCACCCAGTCCGTCAAGGACGGCCAGGAGGTCACCATTTCCTGTGTCGAGGGTGACACCGGCTTCGTCTACGAGGGCAAACTGCCGTACACCAGCGAACGGGTCAACCTGAAGGGACTGGAGCGGCCGCGTACCAGTGTCATGCTGATCGTGGGCAACCCGGTGCAGGCGCTGGAGTTCGCCGCCCTGCCGAACGACGGTGTCGGGCTCGCGCGGCTGGAGTTCATCATCAACAACAGCATCGGCATCCATCCCCGCGCACTGCTTGAATACTGGTCCCTGACGGACGAGGAGCGTGAGCAGATCGATGCCCGCGTCGCCGGCTACGCCACGCCGCGCGATTTCTACATCGAGCGACTCGCGGAAGGCGTGGGCACCATTGCCGCCGCGTTCTACCCGAAGCCGGTCACCGTGCGCATGAGCGACTTCAAGTCCAACGAATACGCCGCGCTGCTGGGCGGCCACCAGTTCGAGCCGACCGAGGAAAATCCGATGATCGGATTCCGTGGTGCGTCGCGCTACTACTCCATGGCCTTTGCCGAGTGTTTCGCCCTTGAGTGTGCCGCCATGGTCCGGGTACGCAAGGACATGGGACTGGACAACCTCGAGTTGATGATCCCGTTTGCACGCACCGTGGACGAGGTACAACAGGTGCTGTCACTGATGGCGCAACACGGATTGAGACGCGGTGAAAATGGACTGAAAATCAAATTGATGTGTGAGATTCCTGCAAACGCCGTGATGGCGCGTCAATTTCTTGAACTGTGCGACGGTTTCTCGATCGGTTCCAATGACCTGACCCAGCTGACGCTCGGTGTCGACCGCGATTCCGGCATCCTGAGCGGTTATGACGAACGCAATCCGGCGGTACTGGCCCTGATGGAATTGGCTATCAGCGCCTGTCGCAAACAGGACAAGTATATCGGCATCTGCGGCCAGGCCCCCTCGGACTTCCCGGAAATCACACGCTGGCTGGTGGAACAGGGCATCGAGTCGATCTCGCTCAACCCGGACAGCGTACTGAAAATGACCCGGGTTGTGCTGGATATCGAGAAGGAAAGGAACCGGCAGCCCGCCATGGCGAACTAGCGGCCCGTTGAAAAATTTTCCGGATGGGCACAGGACAAAAACCGTTGAAGAGCGGAGTATACTTGCCGTTCGCCGCCAGGCGGCCCCGAATAATGAATCGATGTTACACGCAACATTGCACCGCGTGGGGGAATGGCGTTTGCTGTACAGGCAGCGCTCGCATATTAAAAATCGATAACCGTGGAACCACAGGGAATTCACGGAAGCAAAACATGATTCATGAATATTCCGTGTTGTTCCGTGCAGTCCCGTGGCCAATTACCCGGATTCCGGTTACCGCATGAGTATTATTCAGGTACAAATCGTCACATGATTGAAATCCGCATACATGGCCGTGGCGGCCAGGGCAATGTGGTCGCCGCCTACCTGCTCGCCACCGCCGCCTTCGGCGCCGGCCGTCACGTGCAGGCCTTCCCCAATTTCGGAGCCGAACGACGTGGCGCACCGGTGACGGCCTTCGTGCGTATCGCCGACCGACCGATCCGGCGCCGTTGCCAGGTTCTGCATCCCGCCTGGTTGATCGTGCAGGATGACAAACTGCTGCACCTGCCCGATATCACAACCGGCCTGCTGCAGGGCGGCGCCATTCTGGTCAACTCCACGCGTGATGGCGCCGGGCTGGGCGCGCAGCTGGGCTGCACGGTGGTCGCACTGCCGGCCACCCGGCTGGCCCTCGACATCCTCGGCAGGCCGGTACCCAATACCGCGCTGCTGTCAGCCTTCCTGGCACTGACCGGCCTGCTGCCGCAGTCCGCCCTGATCCAGGCACTGTCCGAGCGTTTCCACGGCGATGTACTGGAACGCAACCGCCGGCTGATTATCGAGGCCGCCGCACGGGTGGAAGCCGGCGCCTGGCAGGAGACATCCCATGCAGCACGCGCTTGAAGGGTCACAGGCACTGGCCCGCACCGTGGCGCTGTGCCGGCCCCAGGTCATCGCCGCCTACCCCATCACCCCGCAGACCCACATCGTGGAAAACCTGTCGAAGCTGGTCGCCGACGGCGTACTCGATTGCGAACTGGTCAGCGTGGAAAGCGAATTCTCCGCCGCCTCGGTCGTGCTCGGTGCGGTCGCCGCCGGCTCCCGCTCCTACACCGCCAGCTCGTCACAGGGCATCCTGCTGATGGCGGAGGTACTGTTCAACATTGCCGGACTGCGTATCCCGCTGGTACTGACCTGCGCCAACCGCGCGGTATCCGGCCCGTTATCCATCTGGAACGACCAGCAGGACTCGATGGCGGTACGCGATGCCGGCTGGATCCAGCTGTACTGCGCCAACAACCAGGAGGCGGTGGATACCACCATTCAGGCCTTCCGTATCGCCGAACAATGCGAACTGCCGGTGATGGTCTGCGTGGACGGCTTTACCCTGACCCATACACTAGAGGTCATCGACCTGCCGGAGCAGGAGCAGGTAGACAACATGTTGCCGCCATTCGATTTCGAGCGCCGGCTCGATCCGCAGAACCCGATCAGCATCGGCACACTGGTCTCACCCGACTTCTTCACCGAGGCCCGCTACAGTCATCACACGGCACTGATGGAAGCGCTGGACGTCATCGAACAGGCGGCACAGTCCTGGCAGGCGATCAGCGGCCGCACCCAGTATCCGCTGCTGCGCAGCAGCGGTCCGGAGGATGCCCGCATTGCCATCCTGACGCTGGGCTCGGTGTCCGGGACACTGGAGGCCGCGCTGGAAGAATATCCGGACGAGCCCGCCACGCGCCTCATCGCCCTGCGCAGTTTCCGCCCGTTCCCGATCGAGGCGCTGCAACAGGCCTGCCAGGGGCTCACCGATCTCATCGTGCTCGAACGTGCGCTGTCACCCGGTAGTGGTGGCATCGTCGGCAGCGAAGTGCGTGCTGCCTTCAGTGGCGTCGTGGACGCACCGCGGATTCACAATTTCAGCGTCGGCCTCGGGGGGCGCGACATCCCGCTGGATATCTTTCCGCGGCTGCATGCCGCACTGCGCAACGGCGACGGCCTGCCGTTCGCGGTCATCGACCTGGAACCGGACCGGTTGCCGGTCAGCGCATGAACTTACCGGAGCACGCCATGACAGACCAGCCGGACACCCCGAACACCCGCGAACTGCGCAAAAACCAGCCGCGCTTCTCCGGCATGGAATCCGGCCATCGTGCCTGTCTCGGCTGTGGCGAGGCACTGGCGGCACGGCTGGTGACCGAGGCCGCCGGACCGGATGTGGTGTACGCCAATGCCACCGGCTGCCTCGAGGTGTTCACCACCGCCTGGCCCGAGTCGGCCTGGCGTGTGGCCTGGATGCACTCGCTGTTCGAGAACGCCGCCGCCATCGCGGCCGGCATGGAGGCCGCGCTGAAGCGCC
>CAZMAK010000004.1:0-67461 GCA_964564245.1 uncultured Ectothiorhodospiraceae bacterium
CCTCTCTCTCCGCCATCCATAAAGAAAGGGGCCACAGGCCCCTTTCTTTATGGATTACAGACGCTGGATTCGAACCCTCGATGATCATTGCCGGTTCGTGTTCCAGCTGCCAGCTGCCGACGCCGTCACGCTCGCGTATCATGACGCCGTATGGAAACGGAGACCGCGTTGAATGGCCGCAGCACCGGGTTGCCCTGGTGGTCACTGGCCCTGTTGTGCCTGCTGACGGTACGGGTCGCCGTTGCGCAGCCGTCCATCGAGCTGGACATCAGCGGGGTCAAGGGTCGTCTGCTCGACAACGTACGGGCGCACCTCTCGCTGGCCCGATATGTCCGCAACGGCCTGACGCTGCCACTGATCGGCGGCAAGGGCCCGCCGGAATTGCCCTCCGCGGACGAGATCCGCGGCATGCAACGGCGTGCCGACGGGGAAATTCACGCGGCCCTGCAGCCGTACGGGTACTACGACCCGGTCATCGAGTCCTCGCTGGAGCAACAGGACGAACACTGGATCGCGCATTACCGCATCGATCCCGGCGAGCCGGTAAAGATCGATGCCCTGGATATCACGGTGACGGGTGCGGGGCAGGGCGAGCCGGCCGTTTCCGCACAACTGGCCAGGGTGCCGCTGCACATCGGCAACCGGCTGATTCACCCGGACTACGATAAATTCCGGGCGGCCCTGCTGCGCGCCGCGCTCGACGCCGGCTACCTGGATGCACGCTATGTGAAGTCCGAGCTGAAGGTATATCCGGCCGGGCATCGCGCGGTCGTGATACTGCACCTCGATACCGGTCCACGCTACTACTTCGGCCCGGTGACCATCGAGCAGGACATCCTTGCGCCGGACTTCGTCAATCGGTACGTCACCTTCCACCAGGGAGACCCATTCGATACGGACAAACTGCTCAAGCTGCAGCTTGCGCTGGGGGACAGCGGCTATTTCGACCAGGTGGAACTGGATCCCCGGCGTGAACAGGCGCAGGACAGCCAGGTACCGGTTGTCGTGCACACCGTTCCGGCAGCGCACACCCGCTACAAGCTGGGACTGGGCTACGGCACCGACAACGGTCCGCGTCTCTCGCTGGGCGCCGATTTCCTGCGGATCAACCGGCACGGCCACGGCCTGAACTCCAGCCTGCGCCTGTCGCCGGTCGAACAGACCGCGGCGCTCAACTACACCATTCCGATCCGTAACCTGGTCAGCGACCGCCTGGTCATCGGCGGCACGGCAGACAACAGCACCGACGTGGCGAACGGCGGCAACTCGCGCAGTTACCGGTTCGGTGTCAGCCAGAATGTCAGCCTGGGCTCGGTCCAGCGCAAGCTGTATGTCAATTTCCTGCGCGAGTCGTTTGTGCTGGGCAGCGAGCATGACACGGTGGATTTCCTGATTCCCGGCGCGAGCCTGTCGCAGTTGAAGAGCGACAACGTGCTGTTCCCGCGACGTGGTTACAGCTGGAACGTGGACCTGCACGGGGCGCCGGGTGCGATCTCCGCGACACGCTTTGTGCGCGCCGATGCCACCCTGCGCGGGGTGTATCCCGTGGGCAGACACGCGCGCCTGATCGGACGCACGGAACTGGGCGCGACCACGGTAGAGGATTTTTCCAACCTGCCGGCCACGCAACGGTTCTTCGCCGGTGGTGACCAGAGCGTGCGCGGCTATGACTACCAGACGCTGGCACCCATCGACAGTACCGGTGCGGTGGTGGGCGGCCGCTACCTGGCGGTGGCCAGCCTGGAGCTGGATTACCTGTTTGCCGGCAACTTCGGCGCCGCGGTATTCGTCGATACCGGGAACGCGGGAGACCATTTCCTGCCGCAGCCGAAAACCGGGGCCGGTATCGGTTTCCGCTGGCGCAGCCCGGTCGGCATGCTGCGCATCGACCTGGCACACCCGTTCGACGACCCGGACAACAGCTACCGTATCCATATCAGCATCGGTCCTGACCTGTGAAACGGTCGGTGCGCTACCTGTTCATCGCCACCCTGGCCCTGCTGCTGGTGCTGGCGGGAACCGTCGGCTGGCTGGCGGGGACGGAATCCGGCTTGCAGGTGCTCTGCCAGCAGCTGCTGGTCCGGGCCGCGCCTGCGCTCCGGATCGGTTCGGTGCAGGGGCGCCTGACCGGCACGGTGACGCTCCGTGAGCTGCGCTATGCAGACGAACAGCTGGAATTCAGCGCACGGTCGTTGCGACTGGACTGGACACCGGCTGCCCTGCTCGCTGGCGTGTTTCGCGTCCGGACCCTGGCGGCCGAGGGTGTGCACTTCGAGCAACTCAAGGCGGGCAGTTCGGAGCCCGTTTCGCTACCGCAGCACTTCCACCTGCCCGTTGCCGTCGAATTGCAGGACCTGTCACTGCACGAGCTGGTCGTCATTTCCGCCCCAAAGGCCGCGCCGCTGACCCTGGACTCGATGGCACTGTCCGGTGCCTGGCATGGTGAGCGGCTCGAGGTCACCCGGTTGCAGCTGCAGGCGCCCGATTTTGCCGTGGACGGTAACTTCACCCTGCAGACCGCGGCGGGATATCCGCTGGCGGGGGGGCTGCACTGGCAGGCCAGGCCGCCCGGCTATGCGCCACTGCAGGCGGACGCGCAACTAACCGGCAGTCTGCATTCGCTGCATATCGAGCAGACGCTGGCGGCGCCCTACGCCGCACAACTCCGGCTTGTGCTGGAGCAACCACTCGCTGCCTTGCGGCTGGACGGGACAGTGACCCTGCAGGACAGTGACCTGGCGGCCATCCACGGCGGGTGGCCGGATATGCACCTGGCCGGCACGGTCACCGCACAGGGCGTGCCGGATGCCCTGCAGCTGGATGGCTCACTGGACCTGCGCGATCCCGCGGCGGGTGTCGCCAGGCTGACAATCCGCGGCAAGCGCCTGCCGGAGGCCTTGCAGATCGACAGTATGCAACTGGTTTCGGCCGGCCGTCCGGTCCGGCTGGATGCGCATGGCCGGATCGGGCTGGGTGACCACCCGGTGTTCGACCTCCAGGCACAGTGGCAGGCGCTGGCCTGGCCGCTGGACGGTGTGGCGGATTATCAAAGCCGGAAGGGAAGCCTGACCCTGAACGGTACGCCGGACCATTATCGCGTCGAGGCACACGGCGACCTGCAGTGGAAGGACCTGCTCAGCGGAGAGCTGACCCTGCGTGCGCACAGCGCTACGGCGGGCAACTGGCAGATCGAGGGCGCCAGCCTCACCGGTGGCAAGGCGCGGATCGAGGCATCCGGCCAGGTCGGCAAGGTCTATGCGCTCGACTGGCAGGTGCATGCAGCACGGATCGCCGACCTGTCGCCCGGAGCCGGTGGCAGCCTGCAGGGTAGCGGGTCCCTGACGGGAACACTGCCGGAACTGGCAATCCGGGCGCGCGCCAGCGGCAGGCAGATCGATTTCCGTACGTACCACGTCGACTCGCTGGAACTCGACGGGGATATCCGGCTGGCGCCCGGGCAGCCCTCGCGGCTGCATGCCGCAATCGGACCGGCCCGGCTGGACGGAACGCGCGTGACGCGGGTGAAGCTGGATGGCTCGGGCACCCCGGCACAGCATCACGTACACCTGCTGGCCGAGTCGGACCGGGGTAACGCCGAGGTCGATCTGGTCGGTCACCGGGACGGGTCGACCTGGCGTTTTGAACTGCAGCAGGCCAGCCTGGGCTATCCGTCACTGGCGCCCTGGCAATTGGCACAGCCGGTGTCCGGTGTGCTTGCCGGCACTCGCCTGCAACTGCCGGAACACTGCTGGAACTCGAAGACGGCACGCGCCTGTCTGCACTTTGACGGCAATGCACAGGCATACCACGGTGCATTTACGCTGAGTAACCTGCCGCTGGACTACCTTGCTGCGCTGTTGCCGGATACGGTCCGGCTCGACGGGGAGGTGAACGGGCATGGTGATTTCAGTGCCGGCGGACAGCAGCCGGCCGTGCTCCGGCTGCAACTGGACAGCACGCCGGTCCGCCTGGGTCTGCCGAAGGAAGACGCGGCCCTGCAGCAGCTGTTTGCCTTTGCGCCCGGGCAATTACTGGTCAGGCGAGAGGGGCGCAGCATGTCGGTACGCCTCGACCTGCCACTGGCAACGGGAGCCGGCGGGGTGGAGCTGCAGACCGGGCTGGTGGCGCCACCGGGCGGGGACTGGCAGAAGGCGGTGCTGAACGGAAGCATGAACCTGGTGTGGCCGGATATCGCGCTGGCCCGTTACTGGCTGCCCGAGGCAAGCGAACTGCACGGGCGTGTCGACGGACAGGTGTCGATCGAGGGCACTGTCGCCAGCCCGCGCCTGCAGGGCCGGCTGGCGCTGTCACAGGGCTCCGCGACGCTGATAACACCTGGCATGAAGCTGAAGGATGTGTCCATCGAGCTGGACGGACAACCGTCCGGTGTTGTGCAGATCGCACTTACGGCCGCCTCCGGTGCAGGCACGCTGGAAGGTCACGGCCAGCTGGAACCGGATGCGCGCAAGGCCACCCTGCACCTGACCGGGACGAAGTTCCAGGTCATGAATACACCGGAGGCAAAGGTCACCGCCTCGCCGGATCTGCAAATGGAAATTTCCGCTGAGCGGGCCACCGTGACCGGGAAGATCGAGATTCCGAGTGCGCACCTGCGCCCGAGTACGCCGCCGCCATCGGCCGTCAACGTTTCGCCCGACCAGGTGATCGTGGTGGAAGGCGGAACTGCGGAAAGTACCGCGCGCTTCCCCGTGCACAGCCGGGTACGCGTGGTGCTGGGTGAGGCTGTCGACATCGATGGGCTCGGTCTGAGCGGCAAGCTGCACGGCAACGTGCTGGTGATCGATTCACCCGGACAGCCGGCGACCGCCACCGGCGAGCTGTCGATCAGCGACGGGCGGTACGAGGCGTATGGACAGGATCTGTCGATCACCACCGGTCGCCTGCTGTATGCCGGGAACGCAGTGACCGAGCCGGGGCTGGATATCGAGGCCGTGCGTCAGCCTGCGCCGGACATCAAGGTGGGCGTGCGGGCACGCGGCAGCCTGCGCGCGCCGAAGTTCAGCGTGTTTTCCGATCCGGTCATGCCGCAGTCGGAGCAATTGTCATGGCTGGTACTGGGCCGGTCGATGCAGGGCGGTGCATCCGACAGCCAGCGCTCGGCGCTGCAGTCGGCGGCATTGATGCTGGGCCTGAACCAGGGCGAGTCTCTCGGCAAGCGGCTGGGTGCCTCGCTCGGACTCGACGAGGTGTCGGTCGGCCAGGCGCCGGGTGCGGATGTAACCCAGGCCTCGTTGCTGGTTGGCAAGTACCTGAATCCCAGGTTGTTCGTCAGTTACGGCATCGGTCTGTTCGAACCGGTTGCCACGTTCAGTATGCGCTATGCGCTGTCGAGTCACTGGAAACTGGTGGGCGAGACCGCGGCCCAGGGTTCCTCCGCGGATCTGTACTACGAGATCGAGCAGCGCAAGTAGCACAACCGCTAGTCGTGTCTCTTCCCCGCTTTCCGGCGCAATGGTTTCACGCAGCTCAGGTTACAGGCGGCAACCGCTTCACTGATTACGTCGATGACTTTGGGGCGCGGGAAGGAAACGCGCCATGCCAGTGCCACGGTGCGGCTGGGTACCGGCTTGCCGAAACGGCGAATGGCCAGCAGGCGTTGTGAATACCGGTCCGCACCGGCCGCGGTGCAGGGCAACACGGTGATACCGAGTCCCGAGACCACCATGTGGCGGATGGTTTCCAGGGAACTGCCCGAGATGGAGCTGGACAGGCCGCCTTCCAGTCCCGGTTTGGGGATGCAGGCCGGGCAGGCCTCCAGCACATGGTCGCGGAAGCAGTGTCCGGCGCCAAGCAACAACACCGTTTCCTGTTCCAGTTGTGCCGACCGGATGGTCTTGCGCTGGGTCAGCGGGTGCGCGGCCGGCATCAGCACCACGAACGGTTCCTCGTACAGTGGCAGCGTTACCAGTCCCTGGCCGCTGAACGGCAGGGCCAGGATGGCAATGTCGAGCTCGCCGTGCCGCAGTTGCTCGGCCAGCACCGAGGTGTAGTTTTCCTCGATCACCAGCGGCATGTCCGGCGCCAGCCTGTGCAGGTTCGGTATCAGGTCCGGGAAAAGATAGGGGCCGATGGTGTAGATGGCGCCCAGCCGGATCGGGCCGGACAGCTGGTTCCTGCCCTGTTGGGCGGCAATTTTCACACTTTCCGCGGCTTCCAGGGTGCGCTGTGCCTGGGCGATGACCTGTTCCCCCACCGGGGTCACGGAAACCTCGCTGGCCTGGCGTTCGAACAGCTGTACGCCAAGCTCCTCTTCCAGTTTCTTGATCGCGATGCTGAGCGTGGGCTGGCTGACGTGACAGGCCCTGGCGGCGCGGCCGAAGTGCCGCTCGCGTGCCACCGCGACGATATATTTCAGTTCGGTCAGGGTCATGGGCAGCGTATCCGGATTGATAGTGGTTAACAATCAGCCTTTTTATAACAATTTATTGGATATATGGAAAGCGCGGCGCTACCTTCAGGGCAGGAGAATTATCTCCGCCAGGCGCAGGGCACCCGGGCAACGGATGCTGGTACGACACGCCGAGAGCCGCCGGGCCGATAACCCGCTCACCCCGGCCGCCAGGCAACAGGCATGTGCAGGCCGATACCGGGACTATTCCCGCCTGGTTGATGATCGATACCGGCTATGGGCGGGATAGCAATAAACAATTTCTGCAGTACCGGGTACTGGCCTATGTTGTAGACACGGAGGAACGGGATGTCCATCAGACAATTGCAGTATTTTGTCACGCTCTTCGAGGAGTGCCACTTCGGCAAGGCGGCAGAGCGCTGCAACGTCACCCAGTCCACCTTCAGCATGCAGCTGGCGAAACTGGAACACTATCTCGGGACTACGCTGTTCGAACGCGACAGTCGCAACGTACGTCCGACCGGTGCGGCAAGCCGGATCGAGCCGCTGGCGCGCAGAATCGTGGACGGGTGTCATGAAATCTGCCGTGTCGTGCACCAGCAGCAGAACGGGTAAGGGATCGACATTATCGACTGGTACGTGCCGTAACAGACGCGCAGACTGGTTGCGCATCATGACGGTCAGACGGTAACGGCGCCAGGACAGCCGTGACATTCGCAAGTGTCGATCCGCCAATGCCTCGCAAAGAGGAAAACAGCATCACTAGGGAGGGGCAAGGTATGATTCGAACGTCAGTCTGGTCATTCATGATCCTGCTGGGTATTTCCGCTGCCGCCACCGGCGCGGTACCGCTGGGGTTGCCGCCGGTACCCGTGCCGGACGACAATCCGCAAACCCCGGCAAAAATCAGTCTCGGTGACAAGCTCTTTCATGACAAGCGCCTGAGTGCGGACGGCAAGGTAAGCTGCTCCCACTGTCACGACCAGGCCAGGGGCTTTACCGATCACCTGCCGGTGTCAAAGGGATTCAACAGCCTGACCGGTACCCGCAACGCACCCACGGTCATCAACGCCGCCTACATGAAGACACTGTTCTGGGACGGTCGCGAACCGGACCTGGAAGGGCAGTCCAAACAGCCGTTTATCAACCCGGTGGAGGGTGGCCTGGCCAGTCACGACATGCTCGTGGACATCGTCAGGAAGGACCCGGAATACATCAGGGCATTCCAGGACATCTTCGGTGTCGGGCAGGACGCGATCACCGTGGACCACATTGCCATGGCGATCGCCAGTTTTGAGCGCACCATCATCGCCGGCGATTCAGCGTTCGACCGCTACTTCTACGGTGGGGACAGGACGGCGTTGAGCAAGGCACAGCAGCGTGGATTCGCACTCTATACCGGCAAGGCACGCTGTGTGTCCTGCCACGTGATCGAGCAGACCCAGGCGCTGTTTACCGACAACCGGTTCCACAATATCGGTGTCGGCTTCAAGTCCATCCGTGGCAGGGAAGGGGCGACCGCGGAGGCCTTTCTCAGGGACAAGCACCACGGTGCCAACGTCGATGTCACCGTGCTGACGAAGCCCAACATGTCCGAACTGGGCCGGTTCGCCGTGACCGAGAACCTGACACAGGTAGGTGCCTTCAAGACGCCAACCCTGCGCAACATCGCGGTGACCGCACCGTACATGCATGACGGCAGCCTGGAGACGCTGGACGACGTGGTGAACTTCTACAATAACGGCGGCCGGGTCAAGGACACCGACCCGGTGTCGGATTTCCAGAGTGGCGGAATCCGGCCGCTGCAGCTCACCGACCAGGAAAAGAAGGACCTGGTGGCGTTCATGCAGGCCCTGACCAGCCCGGCATACGCCAGGCAGGCCAGTCAATCCATGCAGGCCGGCCAATAAGGAGGAAACCATGAGCAACAACATCAATCGCCGAGGATTTCTGAAACAGGCCGGTGCCGTGGTGGCCGCCGGCAGCCTGCCGCTGTCGCTGGTCGAGATCGCCTTCGGCAAGGACTCGCCGGCAAACTTCAGCTTCGCCTATATTTCCGATTCGCACATCACCCACATCAAGGGCAACGAGTTCGTGCGTAACTGGGACCGCGGACTGAAGCGCGCGGTCGCGGAGGCCAACCTGCTCGATCCCCGGCCGGATTTCATTTTCTACGGCGGGGACATTGCCCAGCTGGGCAAGCCGGAGGAGCTCGATCACGGCCTGGAAATCCTGTCGGGACTGCGCGGTGACGTGCACTACGTGATGGGGGAGCATGACTATTACCTGGACCTGGGCGACTACTGGAAAAAGCAGCTCGGACCGGACCATTACAGTTTCGACCACAAGGGTGTGCACTTCGTGGTGCTGAACAGCATCCTCACCTACGATGACTGGACAAACAACAAATGGCCGACGGCCGCCGAGCGCATGCACCAGATGGCACGGCTCGACAACCCGCAGGGATCCCCGTTCATGGTCGGTGACGCCCAGCGCGACTGGCTGAAACAGGACCTGGACAAGGTCAGCAAGGACACGCCGGTGGTAGTGTTCTCGCACTCGCCGATCCAGAAGATCCACAAGGGCTGGAACTTCTGGACCGACGACGCCGAGCAGGTGCAGGCCCTGCTGAAGCCGTTCAGCAAGGTCACGGTCATCTACGGCCACGTGCACCAGATCCAGTACAACCAGATCGGCAACATCAGTTTCCATTCCGCGATGGCGACCGCGTGGCCGTGGCCGTACCCGTCGACTTACCGCCAGGTGGAGTCTTACCTCCCCAGACTGACGGTGGAGATGAACCGGGCCAACCCGTTCTTCGAACGTGATGCGACGGGCTGGCAGTTCATCAACCTGCACACCGGCAACGTCGACATGAGCTACATGCTGCCGGGCAACACCAACCGCGTGGTGGCGTTCGATACGGCCACCGGCAAGCCGGTGGATACCAGATACCAGGCCGTGGCGAACCGCATACCGCCACAGGTTCATTACTGAGCAACGGGAGGCGATATGAAAAACCCATTCGGATACTGCCTGGTGTGCATCGGCCTCGGACTGGCCGTCGCCGGCCCGGCCGCTGCGGACGAGTTCAGCGCCGCCGACCAGGCGCGCTGGCAGGCGGAATACCTGTCCGTGGTGAAACAGGGCGAGAAACTGTTTCATGGCGGGCTCGGCAACGAGAACACGGTTTCCTGTGACCAGTGCCATCCCAACGCAAGCAACACCCACCCGGAGACCTATCCCAAGTTCCAGCAACAGCTTGGCCGGGTGGCGGTACTGGGCGAGATGATCAACTGGTGCATCATGAATCCGCTGGAGGGCAAGCCGCTGGCGCTGGACTCGCCGGAGATGGTTGCCTTGCAGTCCTACATTACCTACGAACGCAGGGGCGTCGAACTGGCGCCCGGCAAGCACTGATCTTTCGCACGCTCGCGTCGGGTCAGGCCCCTGAAACCCGCAACCCCGGTTGCGGGTTTTTTATAGCGGCCGCACTCCCGTCCTGTCCGGCATGGACGCCGTGGCCGGCGGGTTGCCGCTACCATAGCGGAATGACGCGCGTTATAGTGTCGCGATGGAAAATGATGGCCTGATCTGCGCGTGGTTGCTGGATGGCAAGGGTACCGGCCGGCAGCTGGACTGGGATGACCTGCCGGTGGTGCAGCCGGCCAATGGCGAGCTTCACTGGGTTCACCTGGATTACACCAGTCCGCGCGTGCAGGACTGGCTGTACCGGCAGAGTGGCTTGTCCGAGCTGACCGTGGCGGCACTGACCCAGACGGAAACCCGGCCGCGCGTGGTACCGGCCGATGGCGGTCTCATGGTGTTCCTGCGCGGCGTCAATCTGAATCCAGGCGCGGAACCGGATGACATGGTCAGTGTTCGTCTCTGGGTGGGCGCACACCGGGTCATCTCGCTGCGCCAGCGCCGCCTGATGTCCGTGGACGACCTGCGGGCGGCGCTGGCCGCCCGCATGGGGCCTTGCAACAGCGGGGAATTTATCGCCATGCTGGTGGACGGGCTGCTGAGTCGCATCGACCACGTGGTCGAGGTGATCTACGGGCACATCGATGCGCTGGAGGAGCCGCGGCAGCTGGAGTCGATCCCGGTACAGCGCAAGCAACTGGCCGAGATCCGGCGCCAGGCGATCGCGCTGCGCCGTTTCCTGGCGCCGCAGCGCGAGGCGCTCAACCGGCTCGCGGCCGATACCTCGCCGTTGCTCAGTGAACAGGACCGCCTGCAGTTGCGCGAGGAATACGACCGCCAGACCCGCATCGTGGAGGACCTCGACGCGGCACGCGAGCGTGCCGCCGTCGCACAGGAGTCGCTGGCCAGCCAGATGGCGGAGCAGACCAACCAGCGCATGTTCCTGCTGTCGATCATCGCCGCGATCTTCCTGCCGCTGTCCTTCCTGACCGGACTCCTGGGTATCAACGTGGGCGGTATCCCGGGCGCGGAAAACCCGTTTGCCTTCACCCTGGTGGTGATCGGGCTGGTGGGTGTCGGGGTGGCGCTGTGGTATTACTTCCACAGCCGGGACTGGGTATGAGAGGCGGGTTGCCTGACCGTGGCCGGCATTGTCCGGCAGGAATTTCATGAGCGACATTGATACCGCGCACACGGTCGTCGGCTGGCGGGAATGGGTGGGATTGCCTGGCCTGAAGATCCAGCGGATCAAGGCCAAGATCGATACCGGTGCCCGCACCTCTACGTTGCACGCGTTCTACATAGAACCGTTCGAGCGGGACGGTGTCCGCTGGGTGCGCTTCGGCATCCATCCATTGCAGGGCAGGGAAGACCGGATTGTGGAATGTGAGGCACCGGTCGCCGATCGGCGGGAAGTGTCCGATTCCGGTGGCCATTGCGAGCAACGCTATGTCATCGAGACCGATGTCTGTATCGGCACCGGGTGCTGGACGGTCGAAGTCACGCTGACCAATCGCGATACCATGCGGTTTCGCATGTTGCTGGGCCGGACCGCCATGTGCGGCCGATTACTGGTCGATCCGGATGCCTCCTACCTGGTTGGTAAACCCAGGCCGGCAGATCCAGAAATTATCGGAGAAGACTTATGAAAATCGCCATCCTGTCCCGCAATACCCGGCTGTATTCCACCCGGCGGCTGATCGAGGCAGCGAAGCAGCGTGGCCATGAAGTGCGGGTATTCGACACGCTCAAGTGCTACATGGATATTGTGTCGTTACATCCGACCATTCATTACAAGGGCGAGCAGCTGGACAAGTTCGACGCGGTGATCCCGCGCATCGGGACTTCCGTCACCTTCTACGGCGCCGCGGTACTGCGCCAGTTCGAGGTGATGGGTACCTGGCCGCTGAACGAATCGGTGGCGATCACCCGCTCGCGGGACAAGCTGCGCTCACTGCAGATCATGGCGCGTGCCGGTATCGGCCTGCCGCTGACCGGCTTTGCCAACTCACCGGATGATACCCGTGACCTGATCAAGCTGGTCGGCGGTGCGCCGCTGGTGGTAAAGCTGCTGGAGGGAACCCAGGGCAAGGGTATTGTACTGGCGGAAACCTACAAGGCGGCGGAGAGCCTGATCGATGCGTTCCGCGACCTGAAGGCCAACTTCCTGGTACAGGAGTTTATCAAGGAGGCGGGTGGCTCGGACATCCGTGCCTTCGTCGTCGGCGAGAAGGTGGTGGCCGCGATGATGCGCACGGCCAAGGAGGGTGAATTCCGTTCCAACCTGCACCGTGGCGGCAGCGCCAGCGTGGTCAAGCTGACCCCGAAGGAGCGCAGCACGGCTGTCAGGGCGGCGCGCCAGATGGGGCTGAATGTCGCCGGCGTCGACCTGTTGCGCTCCCATCGCGGCCCGGTAGTCATGGAGGTGAATTCCTCGCCCGGGCTGGAAGGCATCGAGGCGGCGACCGGCAAGGATGTCGCCGGCATGATGGTCGAGTTTATCGAGAAAAACGCAAAACCCAACAGGACCCGGACCCGTGGCAAAGGCTAGAACCAATCATACGGTAAGTTTCGGCGGCACCACCGTGGCGCCGGGGCAGCGTGCAATCATCAACCTGCCGCTGGCAAGGCTCTATACCTATGATGACCTGTCCATGCCCGTGGAGGTGATCAACGGCCGCCAGGCCGGTCCCTGCCTGTTTGTCAGTGCGGCGATTCACGGCGATGAACTGAACGGCGTGGAGATCATCCGGCGCCTGCTGCGTCATTCGGCCATGCGCCGCCTGCGCGGGACGCTGGTCGCCGTCCCGGTGGTGAACGTGCACGGTTTCCTGCACCGTTCGCGTTACCTGCCGGACCGGCGTGACCTGAATCGCAGTTTTCCCGGTACCGAGCGCGGTTCCCTGGCAGGGCGGATCGCCAACCTGTTCATGCGCGAGATCGTGGCCCACTGCACGCACGGTATCGACCTGCATACCGGGGCGGTGCACCGGGAGAACCTGCCACAGATCCGTGCCGATCTGGACGATCCGACAACCGCCTGGCTGGCCAATGCCTTCGGCGTGCCGGTACTGATCAACGCCACCCTGCGGGACGGTTCACTGCGCGAGGCGGCGATGGAATCGGGCATACCCATGTTGCTGTACGAAGGCGGTGAGGCCCTGCGCTTTGACGAGGTGTCGATCCGTGCCGGGTTGCGCGGGGTGCTGAACGTCTTGCGCGTACTCGGCATGCTGCCCGTTGTGCGCAGCGCGCAACGCACGCCGGCACCGGTCGTCGCGCGCAGTTCCAGCTGGGTGCGCGCGCCGGAAAGCGGAGTGCTGCGCTCCGCGCTGCGACTGGGGACACGCGTCCACAAGGGCCAGACACTGGGCATCATTACCGCACCGCTGATGGACATGGAATGCAAGGTGGTTGCACCGGCCGGCGGGATACTGATCGGCCAGACCCGCCTGCCGCTGGTGCATGAGGGCGAAGCACTGTTTCACGTTGCCCGCTTCACGAGCAACGACTCGGTGGCGGAGCAGGTCGAGGCACTGCACGAATCGCTGGCACCGGCGCAGCCGGAAGACGAGGTGATCTGAAATGGATATGCGGAAGGTGATTGTCCTGCTGTTGCTGCTGGCCGGCCTGGTTCCGGTATATGCGGCGGATGGCGACACCGTTCCGGACTGGGTAGGGCCGGCACGCGAGCGCCTGGCCGAGATCGGGCGGCACCTGGGCGACGCCGAGCCGAGACAACTGGCCCATCGTCACTTCTCCGCCTACAAGGACAGCATCCTGCAGTTTCGCAGCAAGGCACGCGATTGCGTGGCGGCACAAGCCGCGAGCATCGATTCCACCACCAAACGCATCGAGGCGCTTGGCGACCCCGGCGCCGGCGAGACCGCCGAGGTCGCCCATCTGCGCCGCGACCTGGAACACCAGTTGCAACAGGCCACTGGACGCCGTGCGGAATGCGAGCAGGTCACTCAACAGGGCCAGGACCTGTTCGATCAGATCATCGAGCTGGAGAAGGAGGCACTGACAGCGCACCTCTTTACCCGGCAGCAGCCGACCTGGCAGGTTCTGGATGTCGTCATCAAGGACCCGGCGGCCTGGTCGCGCCTGGTCACCGGCCTGCTGGCGGCCGGCAGCGGCTGGGACCGACTGAATAACCTGTTGCGCGGCCTGACCATCGGACTGGTCGTATTGCTGTTTTTCTCCGGGCTGATGCTGCGTCGTTTCTGGCAGTCGCGCGCGTTGCAGACGGATCTCGCACGCAGCGTGGTATCAGTGCTGCCCGCGGTCCTGCCGGCCGGCGGCGCCTTCCTGTGGTTCACCGCGCTGTTGCCGGAATGGCCGCCGGTCCTCATTGCCAGTGTCGCACTGGCCGTGGTGGTGTGGCTGTGCGCCGGCGTGATCGTCGACACCTGGCTGAGCGGGCGGATCCGCAACGGCATGGACACGCATGATGCCGTCGTGCTGGGTCGCTGGGTACGCACCCTCTCGGCGCTGTTCCTGTCCGGCTGGCTGCTGTTGTCGGCCGACGCCGTGATCGGCCTGCCGGATACCCACTACATCTTCCTGCGCAGCGTGCTGGTCTGGCTGATGGCGCTTGGCCTGGTCTGGTCAGGCGTGATCCTCGGCCGGGTGCCGGGCCTGGCCGGCACCCGTGGTGTGCGCGTGCTCAACTTCGTGTCGATGCTGACCATCGCCCTGTCCGAGACACTGGGTTACCGGAACCTGTCGGAGTACCTGCTGGTCGGGCTGGCCGGCACCGCCGCGGGTTTTATCGCCTTCAGCGCCATCAGCCGGATGTTCACCCGCATCTATGACGGCCTCGATGAGGGCAAGCATCGCTGGCAGCGCGGCATCCGCAAGTGGCTGGACCTCAAGCCGGAAGAAAAGGTCCCCGGCCTGATCTGGGCGCGGCTGGTGACCGGGCTGGTCGTGTGGTCATCCTTCCTGCTCTGGGTGTTGTGGACATGGGGTCTTTCCGACCAGGGCGTGAGCCTGGTGATCGACCGGGTCGCCAACGGCTTTGAACTCGGTTCCCTGCATGTTGCGCCGGCGCAGTTGCTGGCCGGCATCGCGGTGCTCGCCGTCGGTATGAGCCTGTCACGCTGGCTGAAACTCAAGGTGGTGCCGGAGCTGGTACGTCGCACCAGTCTCGATCGTGGCGGACGCGAGGCAATCATCACCATCAGTGGCTACGCCGGTGTGCTGCTGACCCTGCTGGTCGCTCTCGGTGTGGCCGGGTTCAGCTATTCCAATCTTGCGCTGATTGCCGGAGCGTTATCGGTAGGTATCGGTTTTGGCCTGCAGAATGTCGTCAACAATTTTGTCTCGGGCCTGATCCTGCTGTTTGAGCGGCCGGTGCGCACCGGCGACTGGGTGGTGGTGGGCGACACCCAGGGCTACGTGCGCAAGATCAGTATCCGCTCAACCCAGATCGAGACCTTTGACCGCGCCGATGTGATCGTGCCGAACTCGGAGCTGATTTCCAACAAGGTGTCGAACCTGATGCTGAACGATCCGTGGGGGCGTGTCACGGTACCGATCGGCGTAGCCTACGGCTCCGATGTGCAACGGGTCATGGATCTGCTGCTGGAGATCGCCGGCAATCATCCGCTGGTACTGAAAAACCAGCCAGGGGTGCAACCACCGATGGTGTTGTTCCGGTCCTTCGGGGACAGTGCGCTGCTGTTCGAGTTGCGCTGTTTTATCCGCAATATCGATCGCAAGCTGTTCACGATCAGCGAGTTGAATATCGCCATCGACAGGGCTTTCCGCGAGGCCGGGATAACCATCCCGTTCCCGCAGCAGGACGTGTACCTGCATACCACGCCGGGTAGTGCACCGCCGCAGTAGTGTGCGCTATTTCTTCGGATCGTCCAGGTAGACGATCCGCACCCTGAGGCTGTCCAGCCGGCGATCCGGCCGGTGACTCCGGTTGAACGGCACCACGCAGCCATGCCGGTCCGTCAACGGGAATCCGCTGATTCGCTGAAAGCGTCGTCGGTCCCGGTCACTCCGTTTGATAAAGGTCATGTGTCTGTACCGTGCTGCATAACCGTAATCCTGAAAGGTCATTCCCGCCGGGGCGGGAATGAAAGGCGGTTTCAGGGGCTCCCCGTTCTATTCTCCCTTGCCCTTCTGTGTGCAAGAGGAGTGGCTTGTTCTTGTTAGGGTTGCCACTGGAAACAGAATAGGGGTACGGGCAGGGCCAGTATATTGTTCTTAGGTCCAGCGCGGGTGTGTGATCTGGTACCTTGGTACAGGTGGCCGGTGATGCGTTCCTGCAGGTAACGATCCTTCATCGCGGTCGACAACGAGTGGGCCGAATGCCATCGCGCGAACAACGGCAGCTTCGACCCCGTCGAGCGGCCGGGTTACATCCGTTCGGTGTCCTTCAGCAGGAACATCACCCGGTGCGGCCGTATCCCGTCGCGGTGACCCGTCACTTCAACGGCCAGGTCCTGCTGGTGCATTGCGATTCGTACAACTTCAGGATTGACAAGGCGATGGTTGACGGCGATGGCCGGATTACCCCGAACTTCACGCGCGTCGGGCTATTCGGCAGTGCGGACCACAGCTGGATCGAGATGACAGTGGACCCGTCTTACGGGAGCGTATTCTCGCCCCAGCCGGCCATCCTGCAATAACCCCGCGGGGACGGTAACTGACTGCGATCCCGCGCAGCGGTCACTGTCCTGTTATATTCCGTCCGAACGAACCCCGGTCCACCCGCTCCGGTCTCCTCCCAACCTCGTTCTGCCACGACCTGCTCCGGGCAGCGGACCGGTTTTCGCTGCCGGCAGCCCCGGATTACCCGGTTGTTCCCGTGCTCCAAGGCAGTTAAAAAAAACCCCGCAACCCCCTATAATGGGCCATCGACTATGGTGGCTTGTACCGGTCCCCTCGCGACGATAAGCTGTGAACCCCGTCAGGCCCGGAAGGGAGCAGCGGCAGCAGTGGACTCGGGCGCCGGGGTGTGGCTGGTGCAGGTCACCTCCCTGACATCCCGTAACCACCGACTTGACAGGCGCACATGAGTTACCAGGTGCTGGCGCGCAAATGGCGCCCCCGCAACTTCGCAGAACTGGTCGGACAGGAGCACGTACGGCAGGCGCTGGTCAATGCGCTGGACAATGACCGCCTGCACCACGCGTACCTGTTCACCGGCACCCGTGGCGTCGGCAAGACCACCATCGCGCGCATTCTGGCCCGGTCGCTGAACTGCGAAACCGGCGTCACCTCGCAGCCGTGCGGGGAGTGCAGTGCCTGCCGCGAGATCAGCGAAGGGCGTTTCGTCGACCTGGTCGAGGTGGATGCCGCCTCGCGCACCAAGGTGGAGGATACCCGCGAACTGCTCGAAAACGTGCAGTACGCACCCACGCGCGGGCGCTACAAGGTCTACCTGATCGACGAGGTGCACATGCTGTCCGGGCACAGTTTCAATGCCCTGCTGAAAACGCTGGAAGAGCCTCCGCCGCACGTGAAATTCCTGCTGGCCACCACCGACCCGCAGAAGCTGCCGGTCACCGTGCTGTCGCGCTGCCTGCAGTTCAACCTCAAGAGCCTGACGCCGGGCCAGATTGCCGGCCAGCTGGAGATGATCCTGCGCGCGGAGGGCGTCACGGCCGATGCTGGCGCCGTCCGTCAACTCGCCCTGGCCGCCGGCGGCAGCATGCGGGATGCCCTCAGCCTGCTCGACCAGGCTATCGCCTTCTGTAACGGACACCCGAGCGAGGCGGGCGTGCGCAGCATGCTGGGCGCCATCGACCGCGACGTGGTCGCCCGGTTGCTGGATACCCTGACGGCCGGGGACGCGGCGGCGTTGCTCGCCGAGGTGGCCGCCGCCGATGATTTCGCCCCCGACTATGCCGTGCTGCTGGCCGACCTGCTGTCCCTGCTGCAACGTATCGCGGTGGCACAGGCCGTGCCGGACGCCATCGACGACTCCCTGGCCGACCGCGCTACGGTCCTGCGCCTGGCCGGGCACCTGCCGGCCGAGGACGTGCAGCTGTTTTACCAGATCGGGCTGATCGGCCGCCGCGACCTGGCGCTGGCGCCCGACCCGCGCGGTGGCTTCGAAATGGTGCTGCTGCGCATGCTCGCATTCCGGCCCGACACCGAGACCCGGCCGGCCGCTCCCGGCCATGAGCGGGCAGCGCCCGCGCCCGCCACACCGGAGCGCGTGCCGGCGGCGGAAATGCCCGCGACCGCACCGGCGGCGGCAGCGGTCAACCCCGACTGGAACGCGCTGGTTGATGCCCTGCCGCTGAAGGGTATGGTGCGGGAAATGGCCCTGAACTGTGCGTTTCACGGGATCGAGGATGACCGTGTCCGCCTGTCGATGGAAAACGCACACGCGCACCTGCTGAGTCCCGCGCGCCTGCAACAGCTGGAGGCGGCGCTGTGTACCCATCTTGCGCGCAAGCTCAGCGTGCAGCTGACGCGCGAGGAGCGCCTGAGCACGGAGTCGCCGGCACAGCGCCAGCAGCGCGAGCAGCAGGAACGGCAGCAGCGCGCGGTCGAATCGATCGCCGGCGACGCCACGATCAAGGCCATGCAGGATACCTTTGGTGCGACCGTGTTCGAGGATTCGATCCGGCCGCGGGATTGAAAATGGTGCGCGCAGGGTGCTGCACACGATACATGTCAGTTGAGGGGAACGCGATGAAAGGTGGATTGGGCAATCTGATGAAACAGGCGCAGGAAATGCAGGCCAGCATGCAGCGTGCGCAGGAGGAACTGGCGAACATGGAGGTTACCGGCGAGGCCGGTGGCGGACTGGTCAAGGTCACCATGACCGGTCGCCACGAGGTGCGCCGGGTCAGTATCGATGACAGCCTGGTCGGTGATGACAAGGACATGCTGGAAGACCTGGTGGCCGCTGCCATCAACGATGCCACGCATCGCATCGAGTCGGCCACGAAGGAGCGCATGACCGGTCTGACCGCCGGGCTCAATCTGCCACCCGGCATGAAGCTGCCGTTCTGATCCCGTCGCGATGACGACCTCGCGCCTGATCGGGCAACTGATCGAGAACCTGCGTTGCCTGCCGGGCGTGGGACCGAAATCGGCCCAGCGCATGGCGTTTCACCTGCTCGAGCACAACCGCGATGCCGGCCGGCGGCTGGCCGAGGCGTTGACACTGGCAATGGACCGGGTCGGTAACTGTGCGGTGTGCCGCACACTCAGTGAAGAACCGGTCTGCACGCTATGTGCCAGCGACCGGCGCGATGCCGGGCTGTTGTGCGTGGTGGAAACCCCCGCCGATGTGCAGGCGCTGGAGCAGTCGACCGGCTTCACCGGCCGCTATTTCGTGCTGATGGGGCACCTGTCGCCGCTGGACGGCATCGGTCCCGATCAACTGGGGCTGGAGTTGCTGGAGTCCCGGCTGGCCGGTGGCGAGGTGAAGGAACTGATCCTGGCCACCAACCCGACCGTGGAGGGCGAGGCCACCGCACACTTCATCAGCGAGCTGGCGCGCACGCACGGGGTACGCACCACGCGGATCGCGCACGGTGTGCCCATGGGCGGCGAACTGGAATACATCGACGGTGGCACCCTGTCGCACGCCTTTGCCGGGCGGCGGGAGATCTGATGAAACCTTTGGTAACGGCTTCATGCCACGGAACCACACGGAAGGTCACGGAATATTCACGAAACAATTTTCGTCGCCGGTGGGTTCCGTGGCCATTGATTCATTTCACACAGTACGAGGTCTGACGATGACGGATTGCCTGTTCTGCAAGATGGTCGCCGGCGAGATCCGGCCGGACGTGGTGTACGAGGACGAGGAAGTGCTGGCCTTCCGTGATGTCAATCCGCAGGCTCCACTGCACGTGCTGGTAATCCCGAAGCAGCACATCGCTACGACCAATGACCTGGATGCCGGCAATGCGCCGCTGGTGGGACGCATGCTGCTGGCCGCGCAGCAGGTTGCGGCCGAGGCCGGCATCGCCGAACGTGGTTACCGCACGGTACTGAACTGCAACCCGGAGGCGGGGCAGTCGGTGTATCACCTCCACCTGCACGTGCTGGGCGGACGCCCGATGCGCTGGCCACCGGGCTAGTCGGGGATCCGTCATGGCATACGCCGTTATCGCGATTGGCGTCGCGCTGGTCGCCGCCGTGTCGGCCCTCCTGCTGGTCCGCCGTCATGCGAACCTGCAGGAACGCGTGCTGAAAGCGGTGTTTTTCGGCCTGTATTTCTGGGGGCTGGTGTTCCTGCAACTGATTGTCGTCGCCCTCGTGTATGAACAGACAAGGTAAGTATGCCTTCGCCTGCACAGGCAGGCTCCTACAGTAGCTGTTCCAGCAGGCGGCGGTAGCTCTCCATGCGCCGGGGGCTGATCTTTCCCTCTTCCCTGGCTGCAATGACCGCACAACCCGGCTCTCCGTGGTGCAGGCAATCCGAAAAGCGGCATTGACCCGTCCACGGGTGAAATTCACGGAAGCCCTCGCCAAGCACGCCCGGGCTCACCCGGCCAAGGTGAAAGTCGCGCACACCCGGTGAATCGATCAGGTGGCCGCCGCCGGGCAGGTGGTACAGCGTGGTGGCGGTGGTGGTGTGTTTGCCCTGGCCGGAGGCGGTGGACAGCCGGCCGATGGTGATGTCGAGCTCCGGCAGCAGGCGCTGGATCAACGAGGACTTGCCGACCCCGGACTGGCCGACCAGGATGCTGGACCGGCCTGCCAGTTGCGCAACAAAGGCCTCGATGCCGGTGTTGTGCAGGGCGCTGGTGTACAGCCCGTGGTAACCGATGGCCTGATATTCCGACAGCAGGGCATCGAGGTCGGCACGCCGCTCCGCCGTCAGCAGGTCGGCCTTGTTGATGAGGATCAGCGGGGTGGTGCCGGCCAGTTCGGCGGCGATGGTGTACTTGTCGACCAGGAACCGGTCGAGCGCCGGTTCGATGGCCACTTCGATCACGACCTGGTCGATGTTGGCAGCCAGCGGCTTGACGTGGTTTTCGCCGACGGCGCGTGCCAGCAACGTGCGGCGGTCCCGGATCGACTCGACCACGCCTTCGCCGGGACCGGTACGGCTCCAGTGCACCCGGTCACCGCAGACCGGGGCCCCGGCCTCGCGCCGCGTGACACAGCGGGTGAGAGTGCCGGCGCTGTCTTCCAGCAGCAGGTGTTTCCCGTAGTTGACGATGACCAGTCCAGAACCGGGGCCAGATCCCGTTTTCTGCTTATATTCCACTAGCGAGAGCACACACGGGAACAGCCTGTGAACGGTACAGGGGAATACAAGCGGAAAACGGGGTGTGACTCCGAATCAGCATTACGACAACAGCGCGTCAACGCGTGCGGCACAGATGAAATCGTTCTCGGACAGCCCGCCCACGCTGTGCGTGCTGAACCGTACCCGGCAATGCCGGTACCCGACCTCGAGGTCCGGGTGATGGTCCTCACTGTGGGCAATCCAGGCCAGCGCGTTCACGAACGCCATGGTCTGGTGAAAATTGTCAAAGCGGTAATCACGGTCGATGCCGTGTGCATCGGTATCCAGCTGCCAGTCCGGGTGCAGCTGGCCAAGCAGTGCAAGCGCATGCTCGCGCTCCAGTGGCGGGGTGCCGGGTGTGCAGGCAGTGCAGTGTCGCTGGTGCAGTGCCATCCCGTTCATGGTTTGAAGTGGTAGAAATCCCGGTTCAGGTAGGCCGCGACATCATCGATGTCCTCGTCGAACCAGGTCAGGCCCAGTGTCTGTTCGCAGCGACGAACCTGCTTGTGCAACCCGTCCAGGCTGGTCACCTTGCGTGCCTTGCGCGTGTACATGCTGTTGTCGTGACAGCTCAGGCAGTGCTGTTGCTGCAGCTTCTGTCCGTGTGCCACATCGGCGGCAACGGCTGTGTTGAACAGCAGGGCAGTGCAGACGGCAAGGAGGGGCAGGATCGTGGTCTTCATGAGAATGCACTCGTTTCGGGGGTTCACGGGTTCATGGTAGCGTAGATGCGGGCGATTCGCACCGGGGCCGGTGGATGGGAGTCATGCCACGCGGAGTAGAGCGGGTCGGGTGTCAGCGTGCTGGCGTTCTCCCGGTACATCTTCACCAGCGCCTGTACCAGGTCGTTGCCGCTGGATTGCTGTACGGCGTAGGCATCGGCCTCGAATTCGTGCCGGCGTGACAGGCGCGACATCAGCGGCTGCAGGATGAAGGTGAACACCGGCAATACCAGCATGAACAGCAGCAGGGCCATCCAGCTCGAAGGCGTGTGGATGCCAAGGCTGTGGTAGAACCAGTCCTGGCCCGACAGCCAGCCGAGCAGTGCCAGTGCGGCCAGGCTCATCAGCAGGCCGGTCATCAGGCGCTTGCGGATGTGATGCAGCCGGAAATGCCCCAGCTCGTGTGCCAGCACCGCCTCGATCTCGACCGGTTCCAGTGATTCCAGCAGGGTGTCGAAGAACACGATGCGCTTGTTGTTGCCGAAACCGGTGAAGTAGGCGTTGCCGTGACCCGAACGCCGGGAACCGTCCATGACGAAGATGCCGCTGCTGCGGAAGCCGCACCTGTCCATCAGCGCCTGGATGCGCTGTTTCAGGCTTTCGTCCGTCAGTGGGCTGAAACGGTTGAACAGGGGAGCGATGAAGGCCGGCCAGGCCCAGGTCATCAGCAGGGTGAACGCGGTCCACACGAGCCACACGTACAGCCACCACAATCCACCCGTGGCCTGCATGATCCACAGAGCCAGGGCGATCAGCGGGGTACCGATCACACCCAGCAGCAGGGCCTGCTTGAGCAGGTCGCTGACGAAGAGGCCGGGCGTGGAACGATTGAAGCCGAAACGCTGTTCCACCACGAAGGTATGGTAGAGGCTGAACGGCAGATCGAGCAGGGTGGACAGCACCAGGAAGGCCAGGATGACCGCAGTGCCCGTGATTACCGGCGGGTAACCGGCGCCGCGCACCAGGCCATCGAGCCATTCCAGTCCGCCGCCCAGCGTCCAGCCCAGCAGCAGGGCCGTGTCATACAGCAGTGCCAGCATGCCGGTCCGGGTGTTGGTCACCGTGTAGTCCGCGGCCTTGTGGTGTTCCTCGATGGCGACCCGGCCGGCAAACGAGTCCGGTACCTGCGCACGATGGCGGCTGACATGCGCGATATGACGCCGGGCCAGCCACAGGCGCAGGGTGACGGAGCCGGCCAGTGCGAGGAGGAAGAGCAGGGTAAATGCATGCATCTTGTAGGTTCCGGTTCGCGGTTAATCGCAGATTAGCCTCTGCTACAATGCGGCTCAACCCCTGATTCTGGAAGGAACCCCATGGCGCAAGACGCAGGCAATCTGATCTGGATCGATCTGGAGATGACCGGGCTGGACACCGGCCGGGATTACATTATCGAGATCGCCACCATTGTAACCGACAGCCAGCTGAACATTCTTGCCGAAGGGCCGGTGCTGGCCATCCACCAGCCGGACGAGGTCCTCGACGGGATGGACGACTGGAATACGCGACAGCACGGAAATTCCGGGCTGACCGGGCGGGTGCGCAACAGCACACTGAATGAGCTACAGGCCGAACAGCAGACCATCGACTTTCTCGCGGAATACGTTCCACCCAACACCTCGCCCATGTGCGGTAACAGCATCTGCCAGGACCGCCGTTTTCTGGCCCGCTGCATGCCCGGTCTGGAACGCTACTTTCACTACCGGAACCTGGACGTCAGCACCCTCAAGGAGCTGGCCATGCGCTGGGCGCCCACCGTGGCGCAGGGCTTCAAGAAGGGTGGCACGCACCTTGCGCTGGATGATACCCGCGATTCCATTCGCGAGCTGAGGTATTACCGCGAGCACCTGTTCCGGTAACGTGCGAACGCGCGATTGCAGGGTGTGCACGCGGTGCACCCTGCGCGGCGGTCCGGAACGGCCATTCGACTGATGCGCGGACCGCGTCCGCGCCTGCGGATTTTTCTGCCAGGGCGTGATTCACTCCACCGGCAATGCCGGGTTGTTGCCCCAGTCCGACCAGGAGCCGGGGTACCCCTTGACGTCGGGATAGCCCAGGTAGCTCAGCACGAACCAGGTGTGCGCGGAGCGGTGGTGGCTCTGGCAGTAACAGACCACCTGGCGATCCGGCGTGGCACCGACTCCCTGCAGGAGGGCATGCAGTGTTGCGTCGGGCTTGAGCCGCAGATTGCGGCTGGTGTCGATGTTCTGTGTCCATTCCAGGTTGACTGCGCCGGGGATATGCCCGGCACGCCCGGCCAGTTTCTTCACGCCCATGTATTCGTCCGGACTGCGCACGTCCAGCAGGCAGTGGCTGCTGTCGTGCAGACGCCCGAGGATGTAGTCACTGCGTGCGATCGGCGTTTCGTCATGCCGGACGGTGAAGCTGCGCGGTTGTGGTGCCACCACATCGCTCTCGAAACGGTATCCCTCGTTGGCCCAGGCGTGCAGGCCGCCGTTGAGCAGCGAGTAGCGGGTATGGCCGGCCGTTGCCAGGGTCCACAGCAGGCGTGACGCACGGCCGCCGCCTTCATCGTCGTAGGCCACCACGTGGGTGTCGCTGTCGATGCCGGTCGCGCTGAACAGGGCACCCAGGGTCTGGTCATCCGGCAGCAGTCCCGCCACCGGTTTGTTCGCTGCCACGATCTGCGCGTAGTCCAGGTGCACCGCGCCGGGTACATGCAGCTTGCGGTAATTGTCCACCTTACTCAGGTCGATAATGAGGAGGTTTTCATTACCCAATGATTTATCAAGAGAATCTGGCTCAACCAGTAATGGTAATCCGGACATTTTCAGGCAGTCTCCCCAGGCAGTAATGCACACAGTAACTGTACCCAGTGTTGCACCGGAACGGTGGCGTGAGCAGCCATGTGCGCCAGGCAGCCGATATTGGCGGTGGCGATGCACTGCGGCGCATCCGCCTGCAGGGCGGCCAGCTTGTTGTCTCGCAGCGTGCTGGCAAGTTTGCCCTGCAGGATGGAATAGGTGCCTGCCGAACCACAGCACAGATGGGCATCCGCCACGGTGGCCAGCCGGAATCCGCATTGCTGCAACAGGTTTTCCACGACGCCGGACAGCCGTTGTGCGTGCTGCAGGGTACACGGTGAGTGAAACGCGACGCGGGTGGCCGGCGCCTGTGGCAGGGCAAGCCAGGGTTGCTCGGCCACGACGACCTCGGAGAGATCGCGCGCCAGCGTACTGACCCGTGCGGCCCGTTCGGCGTAGGCGGGATCGTCCGCCAGCAGGCGTCCGTAGTCCTTGACCATCGGTGCACAGCCACTGGCGGTCACCACGATGGCCTCGACACCACGTTCGATGTGTGGCCACCAGACATCGATGTTACGGCGCATGAACGCCTTTGCCTCGCCGCCGGCGCCGAGGTGATGGCTGAGTGCACCGCAACAGCCGTCAGCGGTTTCCGGCACTACACGGATCCCGAGGGCATCAAGCAGTTTCTCCGCAGCCAGGTTGATTTGCGGAGCCAGAGCCGGCTGCACACAGCCATTCAGCATCAGTACCGAACGTGCGTGTACCGTGCCGGGACGAAACGGTTTGCGGCGTTGCCGGGCCGGAATCCTTGCCTGCACGGTGGCAGGCAGGAGCGGTCGCAGCAGCTGCCCGGCGTGCAACAACAGGGCAAAACGGGTACGGAACGCCAGCGTCCTGCGCAGCAGCCAGCGCAGGGCCCGTTCCTGCACGGGGCGGGCTACGGCCTGTTCGGTCAGTGCGCGGCCGGTGTCGAGCAACCGGTGATAATCGACGCCGGACGGGCAGGTGGTCTCGCAGGCGCGGCAGGTCAGGCAGCGGTCCAGGTGCAGCCGGGTCCTGGCCGTTGGCGGGATGCCTTCCAGCGCCTGCTTGATAAGGTAGATGCGACCACGCGGCCCGTCCAGTTCATCGCCGGTCAGCTGGTAGGTCGGGCAGGTGGCGTTGCAGAAACCGCAGTGCACGCAGTTGCGCAGGATCTCGTCGGCCTGTTTGCCCTCTGTGGTCTGTAACAGCGATGGACGGAGTGCGGTCTGCATGATCAGAGTCCCGGGTACATACGTCCGGGGTTGAGTATGCCGGCCGGATCGAAGGATTGTTTCAGGCGTTGATGCAGTGACCACAGGGCCGCCGGCAGCGGGTGGAAGACCTCACCGGTGCGATCGCCGTGGCGGAACAGGGTGGCGTGACCGCCGGCCAGCACCGCGGCCTGGCGTACCTCGTCCGCACTGACCGGCCCGGTCAGCCAGCGCTGTGCGCCAGCCCACTCGTACAGCCAGTTGCCTTCCAGCGGTATGGGCGGGGTGGCCGGTGCCACCGAGATGCGCCAGAGCGGCTGTCCGGTGTCGAAAAAGGGCAGTTCCTGTTCGCGCAGTCGCAACCAGAACCGGTTACTTTCATCGAAGACCTCGCCACCGATACGATGTGCGGCCGCCGCCACCCCGGGTCCGGTGCCGGACAGGCGCAGCATCATCTGGCCGTCCAGGTAACAGGAACCACTGATCGGCAGGGCCTGCCGGATCCATTCATTGGTGTGGCGGATACATTCCGCCGGGCTGCACTCCACGTACAGGGTGAGTTCCCGCTGTGGTGCAGGCAGGACCTTGAGGTGGACCTCGAGCAGCACGGCCAGCGTGCCGAGTGAACCGGTCAGCAGTCGCGACACATCATAGCCCGCCACGTTCTTCATGACCTGCCCGCCGAAGCGCAGGTACTCACCCTTGCCGTTGATACAGTTGACGCCAAGCACGAAGTCGCGCGCGGCTCCCGCACAGGGGCGGCGTGGTCCCGACAGCCCGCTGGCAATGGCACCGCCAAGGGTGGCGCGATCGGTAAAGTGCGGCGGCTCGAAGGCCAGCATCTGTCCGTGTTCGGCAAGCGCTGCCTCGATTTCCGCCAGCGGGGTACCGGCACGTGCCGAGACCACCAGTTCCGAAGGGGTGTAGGCGGTAATGCCGCGGTGTGGTGCGAGCGGCAACGGCGTGCCGTTGACCACACGCCCGTAGAACGTCTTGCTGCCGCCCCCTTCGATACGCAGCGGTTGCCGCTCGCCGGCGGCGTCGCGTACCTGTTCGATCAGGCTCGCCTGCAGATCCATTATGCGGTCAGTACCGTTCCAGTTCCGGGTGTGGCAGCCGGCCGTGATGCACGTGCATGGCGCCGAATTCGGCACAGCGGTGCAGGGTGGGGATGGCCTTGCCCGGATTCAGCAGCTCGCCCGGATCGAACGCGTGCTTGATGGCGTGAAACTGTTCCAGTTCCGCGCTGTTGAATTGCACGCACATCTGGTTGATCTTCTCCAGGCCGACTCCGTGTTCGCCGGTGATGGTGCCACCCACCTCGACACACAGTTCCAGAATGCGGCCGCCCAGTTCCTCGGTGCGTTCCAGTTCACCCGGCTGGTTGGCATCGTACAGGATGAGCGGGTGCAGGTTGCCGTCGCCGGCGTGGAACACGTTGCAGATCGGCAGGCCGTATTCCTTCGACAGCTGTCCGATCTCGTTCAGTACGTGCGCCAGGTGCCTGCGCGGGATGGTGCCGTCCATGCAGTAGTAGTCCGGAGACAGGCGACCCATGGCCGGGAACGCGGCCTTGCGTCCGGCCCAGAAGCGCAGCCGCTCGGCCTCGTTGCCGGATACCTGCATCGAAGTGCTGCCCGCGTTGCGGAACACCGCGCAGACCTGTTCGATCTGCGCGGTCACGTCTTCCGGTTCGCCGTCCAGTTCGCACAGCAGGATCGCGGCGGCATCCGCCGGGTAGCCCGTGTCCATGAAGCGCGCCACGGCCCGGATTGCCGGGTTGTCGAGCAGTTCCAGGCCGGCCGGCACGATGCCGCTGGCGATCACGGCGGTGACGGCAGCACCCGCTGCTTCCACCGAGGCAAAGGCGGCCATGACCACCTGCGCGGCATGCGGGCGTGGCAGCAGCTTCACGGTGACCTCGGTGATGATGCCCAGCAGTCCCTCGGAACCGGTCAGCAGGGCCAGCAGGTCATAGCCGGGGGCATCGAGTGCCGCGCCGCCCAGACGGAGGCTTTCCCCTTCCATGGTGAGCAGCTCCAGCGCCTGGATGTTGTGCGTGGTGAGACCATACTTCAGGCAGTGTACACCGCCGGCATTCTCCGCGACATTACCGCCGATCGAGCAGGCAATCTGCGAGGACGGGTCCGGCGCGTAGTACAGACCATAGGGCTCGGCGGCTTTCGAGATCGCCAGGTTGGTCACTCCCGGCTGCACGCGCGCGACACGGTTGGCGCTGTCGATCCCGAGGATACGGTTGAAACGTGCCAGGCTCAGGATGATACCGTTGGCCAGCGGCATGGCACCGCCGGACAGCCCGGTACCCGAACCGCGCGCCACCACCGGTACCCGGTGCTCGGTACAGGCGGCCAGTGTCGCGCGTACCTGCCCGGCGGTTTCAGGTATGACCACGGCCAGCGGCAGCTGGCGGTACGCGGACAGTGCGTCACATTCATAGGGGCGCAGGTCTTCCGGTTCGAACAGCACACAGGCGTCGGTCAGTTGCCGGCGCAATTCGGTTATGATCGGGTGTCGAGACATGATCGCGTTATGATGTCAAGCGTTGACGGGTCATCAAGTAATGTTGATTATCGCCGATACTGCTGCAAAACGCAGTATTGATGAAACCTCGTGCAGGCAACACAACCACGCGTCCGGATATTGATGCAGACATGCAGTGTACCGTCAGACATTTTCTTCACAATGGTATCCCGGCGAAAAACTTCGCCGGCCTGATGGAGCTGTACGAATGCATCTATATCCGGTTGCGCAACCTGCTGCCGGATGTCGATGCCATGCCCGATTGCGTGATATCCCGCGTGGATGGTGTGCTTGATTTGCATCTGCACATCATCGAACGCAGCCGTTTCACTACCACGCTGGGCCTGACCTATGTCTTTCACGATCGGGAAGGTGATTTCCCGGCACCTGACATGCTGGTACGTTTGTACCACGATGCCCAGGTCGGCGAAGTGATTTCCTGTGGCCGCCGCCGCGGCCGGCGTCATGCGCTGTATAACCGTCGCTTCCATCGCTACTCGCTCGAGCAGAAATGGCGCATGAACCGCTTTCTGCAGAAATGGCTGGGCTACTGTCTGTTGCAGGGGCACCGGTTCGTTCCGGACCGTGTCCTGTTGCCGGAACCCGTAGCGGCCGGTGATGACTGGCAGGAAACCCCGCTCGGCCTGGAATCCTGAGCCGCCGGCACTCGTATATCCCCATCGTGATATTCTTCTGCCCTTGCAAGCCGCGCTGTACGACCGCATACTATTCCTGACTAAATTACTTGGTTATTAGGTTGCCAGCCTCCAGGCAGGTTGACGGCCGGGAATATTCGATGCGGCTATCCACCAAAGGACGTTATGCGGTCACCGCCATGCTGGATCTCGCGATTCATCATGCAGAGGGTGCCATTACCCTGTCAGATATCTCCGAGGCGCAGGGTATTTCGCTATCCTACCTGGAACAGCTGTTTGCCCGTCTGCGCAAGAACGGGCTGGTGGAGGGTATCCGTGGTCCCGGGGGCGGTTACCAGCTGTCCCGGCCGCCGTCGGAAATCTCCGTGGCCGACGTGATCGACGCAATCGGTGAAGGTGTCGATGTTACCCTGTGCAACGGCAAGACCGACTGCCAGGAAGGTGAACGCTGTCTGACGCACGAACTCTGGTCACAGCTGGGCAGCAGGATCCACGAATTTCTCGAGAGCGTCACGCTGGCCAGCTTCCTGGAGCGGAAGGATGTCAACGTGGTGATACGCCGCCAGCAGAAGCGTCAGCTGGTTGACGTCCCCCGGCTGCAGAAAACGGTTGCCTGAGCATTTCCGAATGTACGAACTTCAATATCCAGCAAGGTAGATGGCATGAATATCAGCGTCCCGATTTACATGGATTACTCCGCAACCACGCCGGTTGACGAGCGTGTAGCGGAAAAGATGATGAGCTTCCTGACCCGCCAGGGCCAGTTCGGTAACCCGGCCTCGCGCTCGCACGTGTTCGGCTGGAAGGCGGAGGAGGCTGTGGAGGAGGCGCGCCGTCAGGTGGCGGCGCTGATCAATGCCGATCCGCGCGAAATCGTCTGGACCTCCGGCGCCACCGAGTCCGACAATCTGGCGATCAAGGGGGTTGCGCACTTCTACCGGAAGAACGGCAGGCACATCGTCACGCTGAAAACCGAGCACAAGGCAGTGCTGGACTCCTGCCGCCAGCTCGAACGAGAGGGTTATGAAGTCACCTATCTCGAGCCGGAAGCAAACGGTCTGCTGGACCTGAAGAAGTTCGAGGCGGCGCTGCGTCCCGACACGATCCTGGCCAGCGTCATGCACGTCAACAACGAGATCGGGGTGATCCAGGATATCGCGACCATCGGTGAAATCTGCCGCGAGCACAAGGTCATCTTCCACGTCGACGCGGCCCAGAGCGCCGGCAAGATTCCGATCGACATGGCGCAGCTCAAGGTGGACCTGATGTCGTTCTCGGCGCACAAGGTCTACGGCCCCAAGGGGATCGGTGCACTGTACGTGCGCCGCAAGCCGCGCGTGCGTGTCGAGGCACAGATGCACGGCGGCGGCCACGAGCGTGGCCTGCGTTCCGGTACCCTGCCGACCCACCAGATCGCCGGCATGGGCGAGGCGTTCCGCATCGCGCGCGAGGAGATGGCGGAGGAATCGAAACGGGTGGCGGCCCTGCGCGACCGGCTCTGGAACGGTCTCAACGAGATGGAAGAGGTGTACCTGAATGGTGATCCCGACCACCGCGTGGCGGGCAACCTGAATGTCAGTTTCAACTACGTGGAGGGCGAAAGCCTGATCATGGCGCTCAAGGACATGGCGGTCTCGTCCGGATCGGCGTGCACCAGTTCCAGCCTCGAGCCTTCCTACGTGCTGCGTGCGCTCGGCCGTAACGACGAGCTGGCGCACAGTTCGATACGCTTCACCATCGGGCGCTTCACCACTGCCGAGGAAGTCGATTACATCATCGACATTGTCCGGCAGAAGGTCGATAAACTGCGCGCGCTGTCACCGCTGTGGGACATGTACAAGGAAGGCATCGACCTCGACTCGGTCAAGTGGGCCGCGCACTAGGACGCCCGCTGCCCGGGACGGGCGGGACGGTTTCCCGGGCTGGCTGAATGAATACCTGTCGAACACAAGCTGATTACTGAATATGGCAATTACATTAACGGAAAAAGCGGCGGACCGGATCCGCGATTACCTGGCACAGCGCGGCAAGGGCGTCGCCCTGCGGCTGGGGGTCAGGACCACGGGCTGCTCCGGCATGGCCTACGTCATGGAATACGCCGACGAGATCGCCGATGACGACGTCGTGTTCGAGGACCATGGCGTGCGGGTGATCGTCAACCCGAAAAGCCTGGTCTACCTGGACGGAACCGAGCTGGATTTCGCCCGCGAGGGTCTGAACGAAGGCTTCAGATTCAACAATCCCAACGTCAAGGACACGTGTGGTTGCGGCGAAAGCTTCAACGTCTGAACGCGGCGGTCGCTGACCACACACCGGAACTGCAAGCGCCGTGATGACCCCGGAGTCTGTCCCTACGTATTTTGAACTGTTCGACCTGCCGCTGTCCTTTGATGTCGACCGGCAACGGCTGGACACGCGTTTCCGCGACCTGCAGCGCGCCGTGCATCCCGATCGCTTCGTCAATGCCGGCGATGCCGAGCGCCGCGCTTCCGTGCAGCGGGCCACGCACATCAATGAGGCTTACCAGACGCTCAAGGATCCGCTGCGGCGCGGGCGTTACCTGCTGGAACTGGCGGGTATCGACCACAATGACGAGCACCGTACCACGCGGGATGCCGGCTTCCTGATGGAACAGATGGAACTGCGCGAGGAGCTGGCGGCGGTGCGGGATGCCCCCGATCCGTTCGCCGCCCTGGGTGACATCCAGCAGCGGATCGGCGCCGAATTCGATCGCCTGGCCGATGCCGTCGGCGACCTGCTCGACACGACGGATCCCGTCAGGCTGGACGCTGCCGGTGAACTGCTGATGAAGATGCAGTTCTACCGGCGCCTGCAGGACGAGGCGGTCGAACAGGAAGTCCTGCTCGAAGACGGGCTGGCATGAGCCGGCCCGATCACTGACAATTGGCGCCACTTCAAACCGGACCACACCCATGGCCCTGATACAGATCTCCGAACCCGGACAATCCACTGTGCCGCACCAGCACCGGCTGGCCGCGGGTATTGACCTCGGCACCACCAATTCGCTGGTCGCCAGTGTCCGCAGTGGCGTGGCCAGGACACTGCCGGATGCCGAAGGCAGGCACCTGCTGCCCTCGGTGGTGCGCTATCGTGCCGGGCAGCCGCCGCAGGTGGGGCAGGCGGCGCTGGACGTGGCCGTGGACGACCCGCTCAATACCATCGCCTCGGTCAAGCGCCTGATGGGGCGCGGTATCGCCGATGTGCGGCATATCGGTGCCGGGCTGCCCTGGGAATTCATCAGTGGCAGCAGCGCCATGCCGCTGATCCGTACCGTCGCCGGGGACGTCAGCCCGGTCGAGGTTTCCGCCGAGATCCTGCGCAACCTGAAACGGCGTGCAGAGGACACGCTGGGCGGCGAGTTGCAGGGTGTGGTCATCACCGTACCGGCCTATTTCGACGAGGCGCAGCGCCAGGCCACCAAGGACGCTGCGCGGCTGGCCGGTCTGAACGTGTTGCGCCTGCTCAACGAACCGACCGCTGCTGCCGTCGCCTACGGGCTCGACCGGGGCTCCGAAGGCGTGATCGCGATCTATGACCTGGGCGGCGGCACGTTTGATATCTCCATCCTGCGTCTCAACCATGGCGTGTTCGAGGTGATGTCCACGGCCGGTGATACCGCGCTCGGCGGCGATGACATGGATCGCGCCATCGCCGGCTGGATCATGGAGCAGGCCGGTATCCGTGACGATGCCGGTCACAGCGTCCTGCGTCACCTGATGCAGCTGGCGCGCGCGGTCAAGGAGGCCCTCACGGACCGGGACCAGGTCGAGGTGCATACCCCGCACGGGGTCGGCGGACAATGGAGCGGGGTACTGACCCGCGAGGCCTTCAACGAACTGGTCCGGCCACTGGTGGAGAAGAGCCTCGGCCCGTGCCGGCGCGCGCTGCGCGATGCCGGTGTACGCACGGACGAGGTGCAGGCCGTGGTCATGGTGGGTGGCTCGACGCGTGTACCGCTCGTGCGTCAACGGGTGGCGGAGTTTTTCCGGGCCGAGCCGATGCTCGATATCGACCCGGACCGGGTGGTCGCGGTGGGCGCGGCCATCCAGGCCGATATCCTGGCCGGCAACAAGCCCGACGCGGACATGCTGCTGCTGGATGTCATTCCGCTGTCCCTGGGGCTGGAGACCATGGGCGGGCTGGCGGAACGGATCATTCCCCGCAACACCACGATCCCGACCGCGCGTGCACAGGAATTCACGACGTTCCGGGACGGGCAGACCGCGATGTCCCTGCACGTGGTGCAGGGCGAGCGTGAACTGGTGGAGGATTGCCGTTCGCTGGCCCGCTTCGAGTTGCGCGACATCCCCCCCATGGTGGCCGGTGCCGCCCGCATCCGGGTCACTTTCCAGGTCGATGCCGACGGCCTGCTGAGCGTCACCGCCGAGGAACAGACACAGGGCGTCAGGAGCAGTATCGGGATCAAGCCGTCCTACGGCCTGAGCGACCGCGAGATCGAGACCATGCTGAAGGACTCGATCGACAGTGCCGCGGAGGACCGGGATGCGCGGCGCCTGCGCGAGGAGCAGGTGGAGGCAGACCGGGTGCTGGAGGCGCTGCGCGCCGCGCTGGCCAGCGACGGGGACGAACTGCTCGACGCCGCCGAGCGCGCCACCATCGATGCCACCGCCGCCCGCCTTGCCGAGACGCGTTCGGGCACCGATTACCGCGCCATCAAACAGGCAATCAGGGACGTGGAAAAGGCCAGCAGTGGCTTCGTGGAGCGACGGATGAACCGCAGCATCCGCAAGGCCATGGCCGGCCATGCCATCGACGAATTCAGCAGCTGACATCCACGGACCCGGACGGAACTTCCCAGCATGACGCAAATCATCTTTCTGCCCCACGAGGAAATCTGCCCGGAGGGCGCCGTGATCCAGGTAGATCCGGGTATCACGATCTGTGACGCGGCCCTGAAGAACGGGATCGAGATCGAGCATGCCTGTGAAAAATCCTGCGCCTGCACCACCTGTCATGTGTATATTCGCGAGGGCGGCGACTCGCTCAGTGAATCGAGCGAGGAGGAGGATGACCTGCTCGACAAGGCGTGGGGGCTGGAGCCGGATTCACGGCTGAGTTGCCAGACGGTGGTGGGTGACGCCGACCTGGTGGTCGAGATCCCGAAATACACCATCAACATGGTGAGCGAGAATCACTGAACGCAGGGCTGACACCCACGGAGTGTGGGAACCCTTACCGGAGTGGAACATGGCACTGAAATGGACGGATACCGTGGATATTGCGATCGAGCTGGAGGAGATCTATCCGAACGTCGATCCCATGCGGATCAACTTTGTCGATCTGCGCAAATGGGTACTCGAACTGGACGACTTCGATGACGAGCCGGAGCATTGTGGTGAACGCATCCTCGAGGCCATCCAGCTGGCGTGGATGGAAGAGCGCGGCTAGCAGCCTGTCGGACCCGGGACGGAACCCGTTTCCCCGGTGACAGTAGCGGATTGTCCAGGTCTTTCCTAAGTAGTTGATATCCGTTCCCTTCCGGCGTTCCGCCACGGGCGGGCCGCGGCAGAAATCCGTACCCGGCAGTCGCCACATTCCATTCACTCTTCCAACCTTGTATATTACGCGGCCTTGTTCCTGCCGGTTTTTCCGCTGGATATCGCCCGGACACGTGCGTGACCGGGTTCCCCTGATCGTAAATATTCAGAAAACCAGACCTAAAGAGGGTAGTCATGGCCGTAAGAAATCGTCTGCACCGTAGTGAACTGGCCGTCCCCGGCAGCAATACGCGCATGCTGGAAAAGGCCCCGGCCGCCGGCGCCGACGTGGTGTTCCTGGATCTCGAGGACGCGGTGGCACCGGACGACAAGGTACAGGCGCGCAGGAATGTCATCCAGGCGCTGAATGACCTCGACTGGTCGAACTGCTCGGTATCCGTGCGCATCAACGGACTGGACACCCATTACTGCTATCGCGACATCGTCGAGGTGGTCGAGCAGGCCGGTAACCGGCTCGATACCATCCTCATCCCCAAGGTCAATCGCCCGGCCGATATCCTGTTCGTCTCCACCCTGCTGGAACAGATCGAGGCGGCGCAGGGCATCAAGCCGATCAACCTGCATATCCTGATCGAAACCGCCATGGGCATGGCCAATGTCGAGAGCATTGCCCAGACCTGCCCGGAACGGCTCGAGGCGATGGTGTTCGGTGTGGCCGACTACGCCGCATCCACCCAGGCGCGCACCACCAGCATGGGCGGCGCCAATCCCGATTACTACATGCTGACCCACCCGGACAATGACGGTGCGCGCGAGCGGCACTGGGGTGACCAGTGGCATTTCGCCATCTCGCGCATGGTGGTGGCCTGCCGTGCCTACGGCCTGCGGCCGATCGACGGTCCGTTTGGCGATATTTCCGACCCGGATGGCTACACCGCGGTTTCCCGCAGCGTGGCGGCACTCGGGGTGGAGGGCAAGTGGGCGATTCATCCCTCGCAGATAGCGCTCGCCAACGAGGTGTTCACCCCCGCGGCGAAGGAAGTGGATCGCGCACGTCGCATCCTGGCCGCGATGGAGGAGGCAGCCAGGCAGGGCAAGGGTGCGGTGGCGCTGGACGGCCGCCTGATCGATGCCGCCTCGATCCGCCAGGCACAGGTGCTGGTGAGCAAGGCGGACCAGATCGAACAATCACTCGCCGGCCGCAGCTAACCGGACACAGAGCGGAGAAAGCCAAGTGAATATCCATGAATACCAGACCAAGGAACTGTTGCGCGGCTACGGGGTACCGGTTCCGGAAGGGCGCGTGACACACACCGTCGACAATGCAGCCACTATCGCCGAGGACCTCGGTGGCGAGCGCTGGGTGGTAAAGGCGCAGATTCATGCCGGTGGTCGTGGCAAGGGTGGTGGCGTGAAGGTCGCCACCACCCTGGATGAAGTCCGCCAGCATACCAACGCCATGCTGGGCACCCGCCTGGTGACACCACAGACCGGACCGGAAGGGCGGCTGGTGCAGCGGGTACTGGTCGAGCAGGCCAGTGCCATCGAGAAGGAATACTACCTCGGCATGGTCATCGACCGCGGCAGCCAGCGCGTCACGGTGATCGCCTCGGCCTCCGGCGGCATGAATATCGAGGATGTGGCAAAGACCGCGCCGGAAAAGGTCATTCGCGAGTCGGTTGATCCGGCGGTCGGCCTGATGAGCTTCCAGTGCCGCAAGATTGCCGCGAAGATCGGCCTGCGCGGCAAGCAGATCAGCGCCGCCACCAAGCTGATGCTGGCGCTGTACCGCTGTTTCCGGGACAAGGATGCCCTGCTGGTCGAGATCAATCCGCTGGCCGAGGTCGATGGTGGCCGGCTGATCGCGCTGGATGCCAAGATGTCCTTCGATGGCAACGCCCTGTACCGTCATTCCGATATCACCGAGCTGCGTGATTTCGACGAGGAGGATCCGAAGGAGGTCGAGGCGACCGGCCACGGCCTCAACTACATCGCACTGGACGGCAACGTCGGCTGCATCGTGAACGGGGCGGGGCTGGCCATGGCGACCATGGATGCCATCAGTTTCCACCAGGGCAGGCCGGCCAACTTCCTCGATGTCGGTGGCGGCGCCTCGCCGGAAAAGGTCGGTAATGCCTTCCGGATCGTCCTGCAGGACCCGAATGTCAGGATCATCCTGGTCAACATCTTCGCCGGTATCAATCGCTGTGACTGGATCGCGGAAGGACTGGTCCAGGCGATGCGCGACCAGCAGATCGACGTGCCGATCGTGGTGCGGCTGGCCGGCACCAACGTCGAACTGGGTGCGCCGATCCTGGAGCAGTCCGGTTTCCCGTTCATCATGGCGGACAACCTCGATGACGCCGCCACCAGGGTCATGGCTACACTGGGAGCGTCCTCATGAGCGTATTCGTACACAAGCACTCGCGCGTCATCATCCAGGGTTTCACCGGCCAGCATGCCACCTTTCACGCCGAGGAGGCGATGCAGCACGGCACCACGGTGGTGGGCGGCGTGACTCCGGGCAAGGGTGGACAGGAGCATCTCGGCCTGCCGGTGTTCGATACCGTGCACCAGGCCGTGGAGCAGACCGGCGCCGACGTGTCCGGCATCTTCGTGCCGCCGCCGTTTGCCGCGGACGCCATCATGGAGGCGATCGAGGCCGGTATCGGCGTGGTGGTGGTGATCGCCGACGGAATCCCCGTGCAGGACATGGTGCGGGTCAAACGCTATGCCAAGGACCACAATACCGTGATCATCGGTCCGAACACCCCGGGTATCATCACCCCGGATGCCTGCAAGGTGGGCATCATGCCCTCGCACATCTACACGCCGGGCCGGATCGGCGTGGTGTCACGGTCGGGCACGCTCAACTACGAGGCGGTACAGCAGATGTCGAAACTCGGCATGGGCCAGTCCACCTCGGTCGGTATCGGTGGCGACCCGGTCAACGGCACGGACTTCGTCACCGTGCTGCGCGCCTTCGAGCAGGATCCGGAGACCGACGCGGTGATCATGATCGGCGAGATCGGCGGCCAGCAGGAGGTCGAAGCGGCCCGCTGGGCACGCGACAACATGGAAAAGCCGGTGGTCGGGTTCATCGCCGGCGTCTCGGCACCGCCGGGCCGGCGCATGGGGCATGCAGGCGCCATCATCTCCGGTCAGGCCGACACTGCCAACGCCAAGATGGACGTGATGGAGCAACTGGGCATTCACGTGGTGCGCAACCCGGCACAGATCGGCGAGACCGCCCATCGCGTATTTTCCTGAACTTTGACTAACGGGGTCAGCGCACAATTTTTCCTGATATTCCTGCGCAGGAATATCAGGAATAATTGTGCTCTGACCCCACTCCGTCATTGCTTGCATGCCGTCTTGCGCTTAAACTACCCGCTTGAATTTATTCACTAAGCTCCCGTTTTATGACGGGTTTCTTATTTTCGGGATATTTCTGGAGTATGGCATGGCAATTGAGCGGACTTTCTCCATCATCAAACCGGACGCAGTCGCCAGCAATGTGATTGGCGAGATCGTCAGCCGTTTTGAAAAAAACGGCCTGCGTATCGTCGCAATGAAGATGCTGCACCTGACCCGGGAGCAGGCACAGGGCTTTTATGCGGTGCACAGGGAACGTCCGTTCTACAACGACCTGGTCGATTTCATGACCTCCGGGCCGGTGGTAGTGCAGGTGCTGGAGGGCGAGGATGCCATCCGCAGGAACCGGGAACTGATGGGCGCCACCAACCCGGCCGACGCTGCAGCGGGGACGATCCGCGCCGATTTTGCAAAGACCGTGGAAGAGAATGCCGTGCACGGCTCCGATGCAGCGGAGACCGCGGCACAGGAAATCGCGTTTTTCTTCGGTGACGGGATCTGTCCGCGAACCCGCTAACGATTCACCGGTCGAACCCCGCATGACCCCCACTCCCCGGCAAAACCTGCTTGACCTCGACCGCGTCGGGCTGGAGGCGTTCTTCACCGCGCTTGGTGAAAAACCCTTTCGCGCGACCCAGCTCATGAAGTGGGTGTACGGACACGGGGTGGCGGATTTCGCAGCCATGACCAACATCAGCAAGGGCCTGCAGGCACGCCTGCAGGAACTCGCCGAGATTCGTCTGCCGGAGGTCGCCGCGGACCAGGCGTCCGATGACGGTTCGCGCAAATGGCTGTTCCGGCTGGCGGACGGCAACAGCATCGAGACCGTATTCATCCCCGAGGCGGATCGCGGCACGCTGTGTGTTTCCTCGCAGGTGGGCTGCATGCTCAACTGCAGCTTCTGCTCCACCGCGCGGCAGGGATTCAACCGCAATCTGGAAAGCGGGGAAATCATCGCCCAGCTGTGGATGGCGGCCCGCCTGCTCGGCCAGCGCGCGGACAGCGAACGCGTGATTTCCAACGTGGTGATGATGGGTATGGGCGAGCCGCTGCTCAACTATGACAACGTGGTGCGCGCCATGCGACTCATGCTGGATGACTTCGGGTACGGACTCTCGAAACGCCGCATCACCCTCAGCACGGCCGGCGTGGTGCCGATGATCCGCCGGCTGCGCGAGGATTGCGATGTCAGCCTGGCGGTGTCCCTGCATGCGCCGAATGATGCATTGCGCAGCGAACTGGTTCCGCTGAACCGCAAGTACCCGATCCGCGAGCTGCTCGATACCTGCCGGGAATACGTGGGCGAGGGCCGCCGCCGGGTGACCTTCGAGTATGTCATGCTGGCGGGGGTCAATGACACGGACCGGCATGCACGGGAACTGGTGGAATGCCTGGCCGGGGTGCCGGCCAAGATCAACCTGATTCCGTTCAATCCGTTCCCGCAGACGTGTTACACACGCAGTTCCAACAACCGGATTCACCGTTTCTTCGAGATCCTGAACCAGGCCGGCATCGTCACGATCACCCGCAGGACACGCGGCGATGACATCGATGCCGCATGCGGACAGCTGGCCGGGGAATTTCACGACCGCACGCGCCGGCGCGCGCACAGCCGTCCTGCAGAGGTGACACCGCCATGAGTCTCCGCTCCCTTGCCGTCTGCATACTGACCGGCATGCTGCTCGGCGGCTGTGCGGGCGGGTCGCGACTGGACCAGGACCAGGACAAGGCCATGATCGCGGCGCGTGCCAATACCCAGCTGGGTGTCGAGTACCTGCGCGAAAAGAACTACGAGCTTGCCAAGACCACGCTGCTGAAGGCCATTGAGCAGGCCCCGGACTACGCAACGGCCCATGATGCCATCGCCATCCTCTATTCCCAGGTGGGCGATACGGAGCAGGCCGAAAAGCACTACCGGCGCGCGCTCAAACTCAACCCCGACAACGCGGACGGGCACAACAACTACGGCCAGTTCCTGTGCAGTATCGGCCGTTACGACGACGCCGAGGAACAGTTCCGGACCGCGGCGGGCAATCCCTATTACAAGACCCCGCAGATCCCGCTGGTCAATGCCGGCGTATGCATGGCCAGCAAGAAGGATGCCGCCGCGGCCGAGAAGTATTACCGCCAGGCACTCGACAAGGATCCGAAATTCGCCCCGGCGCTGTTCCGGATGGCGGAACTGACGTTTGCCGCAAAGGATTACCTCAGGACCCGGGCCTGGCTGCAGCGCTACGAAGAGGTCGGTACGCCGACGCCGGAGAGCCTGTGGCTTGGCGTGCAGGCCGAAGCCGCACTCGGGGACCACCAGGCGTGGGGTAATTATGCGCTGCAGCTGAGGAGCAAATTCCCGGAAAGCGACCAGGCCAAACAGCTGCAGGAGTGGGAGCATGAGCGACGAGCCGGTCACTGAACCACAGGCAGGCGGGCCGGCCAGCAACCAGTCGATCGGCGCACGCCTGGCGAACGCCCGCCAGGCACGCAACCTCGATATCGAAAAGGTAGCCACCGAACTGAAGCTCGATGTCGCGACGATTCGTGCACTCGAGAATGATGACCGTGCGGCACTGCCGGCACCGATTTTCGTCAAGGGTTACCTGCGCAGCTACGCCAGGCTGGTCGGGCTGGCGGAGAATGAGCTGGTTCGCGCCTATGCCGCCCAGGCCGGTGAACTGCCGCCGCTGACCATCACGCGCATTACGAAGCCTGCCCCCATGCTGCGGCTGCCGTCGACGCGGTTGCTGCGAAACGTGGTTGTGGTGTTGCTGCTTGCCATCATGCTCTGGCTGGCCTGGCCCTTTGCGGTGCGGCTCTGGCACTCGCGCACAACGCCGGCGGAGAGCCCGCAGCAGGGGCAGCTGGAATTACCGCCGCCGGCGCGATAACACGCCGTTCCGACAACACAGGTATCCCGTACTCTCATGGCAACATCCATCCAGGCGGTCAGGGGCATGAATGACATTCTCCCGGGTGATTCGTTTGCCTGGCAGCATGTCGAGGGTGTATTGCGTGACGTGGTGCAGTCCTACGGTTACAGCGAGATCCGCCTGCCACTGCTGGAGAAAACCGAGCTGTTCAGGCGATCCATCGGCGCGGTGACGGATATCGTCGAGAAGGAGATGTATACCTTCGATGACCGCAACGGCGACAGCCTCACGCTGCGGCCGGAGGGCACGGCCGGTTGTGCGCGCGCCTGTATGGAACATGGCCTGCTGCACAACCAGGTGCAGCGCCTCTGGTACAGCGGTCCCATGTTCCGGCACGAACGGCCGCAGAAGGGACGCTACCGGCAGTTCCACCAGCTCGGAGTGGAATCATTCGGCATGGAAGGCCCCGACATCGATGCCGAGATGATCCTGATGAGCGCGCGTATCTGGCAGCGCCTGGCACTGAAGCCGGTGAGCCTGCAGCTCAATTCGCTGGGTACCCCGGCTGCCCGCGCGGTATACCGGGAGGCACTGGTCGACTATCTGCGCCAGCGTATTGCCGGACTGGACGAGGACAGCCGGCGGCGACTGGACAGCAATCCCCTGCGTATCCTCGACAGCAAGAACCCGGAGATGCAGGCGCTCATTGCGGCGGCGCCGGTGCTGACGGATTACCTCGACGACGACTCACGGCGGCATTTCGGCGAGTTGCGTGACCGGCTGGACGCGGCCGGCATCGACTATGTGCTGAATCCACGCCTGGTGCGTGGACTGGATTATTATTCACGCACCGTATTCGAATGGGTGACCACGGCGCTCGGCGCACAGGGTACGATCTGCGCAGGCGGGCGCTATGACGGACTGGTGGAATACCTGGGCGGGCGGGCGGTTCCTGCATTCGGCTTCGCCATCGGCATGGAACGGTTGCTGGCGTTGCTGCAGGAGACCGGCGACGGGCTGCCCCGGGAGTATCCGCACGTGTTCCTGGTCATGTCAGGCGAGGCGGCACGCCGGCGCGGACTGGTGTTCGCGGACGAATTACGGACCACGGTGCCGGGCCTGCGGGTGCAGGCCTGTTGCGACGGCGGCAGTTTCAAGAGCCAGTTCAGGCGTGCGGACCGGAGCGGGGCACGCCTTGCACTGGTGCTGGGCGAGGAAGAGACCGCCGGGCATAACGTGGTGGTCAAACCCCTGCGCAGCCACGAGGAGCAGCGCGTTATGCCACAGACAGAGGCCGCGACATGGCTGCTCGACCTGCTGTCCGCGGATGGTACCGTCAACTGAAGAATTCACGAAACAGGAGTGCCCGATGGAGACACATGTAACAGAAGAACAGCAGCTCGCTGCCATCAAGCAATGGTGGAAGGAAAACGGCAGTTCGATCATTACCGGCGTGGTCCTGGGCTTCGCCGTCCTGTTCGCCACCAAGGCCTGGTTCGCCTGGCAGGAACAGATTGCCCGCAATGCATCTGACGTCTATGCTGCCATGACGACCGCGCTCTCGAAGGGTAACAACCAGCTGGCCACCGAGCGTGCCGGTTCGCTGATTGCCGACTACAGCAAGACGACCTATGCGGTGTTCGCGGCGCTGGCGCTGTCAAGGATTCGCATCGAGGCCAATGACCTGGCCGCGGCCGCCACGCAGCTGCAATGGGCGATTGATCATGCCGGCGACGATTCCATCCGGGATATCGCACGTCTGCGCCTGGCACGCGTGAAACTGGCACAGGGCGATACCGACGCCGCGGAGCAGGCCCTGGGCCAGGGCACACGGGGTGGAGATGCCGGGGTTTCCTTCGATGATGTACGTGGAGATATCGCGCTGGCCCGCGGCGACCGCGCCGCCGCCAGTGCCGCCTGGGCGAAGGCGCTGGCGGCGGCGGGCAAGGACTATGCCGGCAGGTCCCTGCTGCAGCTCAAGTACGATGATGTCGCGGCTGCGGCCGCTACGGACAGCGGGGCCGCCCGGTGATACGCCGGCTTGTCATCCTGCTGGTGCTCGTGCAGCTGGGTGGCTGTGCGACCGTATCGTCGTGGTTCGAAGGCGTACTGGGCGGCGAGGACAACTCGGCCCCGCCGGCGGAGCTCAAGCCGATCAAGGCGACCGTGGAACTCGATCGGGTCTGGTCCACCGATATCGGCGTCGGCAGTGACGGTCAGTTCGTCAACCTGGTGCCCAGCGTGGTGGACGGTGTGCTCTACGTGGCGGACCGCAAGGGGCGCGTGGTCGCGCTGGATGCGGAGAGCGGCAAGCAGATCTGGTCGGTCCGTATCGATGCGCCCGTGTCCGCCGGACCGGCGGAGGGTGGCGACCTGGTGTTGCTGGGAACCAGCAACGCACAGGTCATTGCACTGGACAGGACCAACGGCGCGCAGCGCTGGTCGGCGCAGGTCAGCAGCGAGGTGCTATCCGTTCCGCAACTTGACCTCGACCGGGTCATCGTGCAGACCGCGGACGGCACCCTCGCCGGACTCGATGCAAAGGACGGCCACCAGGTGTGGGTCAGCGATCGCTCGGTGCCGGTGCTGACCCTGCGCGGAACCAGCACACCGGTGGTACAGCACGGGATCGTGCTGGCCGGTTTCTCGACCGGGAAACTGGTTGCCCTCAGCGCCGACAAGGGATTCGTGGCCTGGGAAAAAAGTATCGCGGTACCCAAGGGACGGTCCGAGCTGGAGCGTATCGTCGACATCGACGGCAACCCGGTGGTGGCCGGCGCCTCGGTGTACGTCACGACCTACCAGGGACGTGTCGCGCGCGTGGATATCCAGACCGGCAACGTGGACTGGGACCGTGACATGTCATCCTACGTCGGCCTCGGCGTTGATTACTCGCAGGTCTATGTCACCGATGATAAAAGCGATGTCTGGGCACTGTCGCGCAGCAGCGGGGCCTCGGAGTGGAAAATGGAGGCGCTCGCCAACCGCGGGCTGACCGCACCGGCGGTGATCGGTGACTACGTCGTGGTGGCCGATGCCGAGGGCTATATTCACCTGCTGTCGCGGAGCGACGGACACATCGCCGGCCGCACCGAACTCGACGGCAAGGGCATTCGCGCCAGGCCGCTTGTGGTAAAGGACGTGCTGTACGTCTATGGCAACTCCGGCAAACTGGCGGCCTATCGCCTGCACAACGGCTAGCAGTACGCGGCCGTCACCACGTTGCGGCTGCACCGCAGCCGGCAAGGAACCCTGTTCATGTTACCGGTGATTGCGCTTGTCGGGCGTCCCAATGTCGGCAAATCCACGCTGTTCAACCGCATGACGCTGAGCCGGGATGCACTGGTAGCGGACTTGCCCGGGCTGACGCGCGACCGCAAGTACGGTGACGGCAAGACCGGTGACCGTCCGTTCATCGTGATCGATACCGGCGGACTGACCGGGGAGGAGACGGACCTCGAGGGCCTGATGGAGCAGCAATCCTGGCAGGCGGTCACCGAAGCGGACCTGGTCATGTTGCTGGTCGACGTGCGTGCCGGACTCAGTGCGCTGGATGAAACCATCGCTGTCGCGTTGCGCCGGACCGGCAAGCGCGTCATCCTGGTGGCCAACAAGATCGACGGGGTGGATGAGGATACCGCGCTGGTCGATTTTCACCGGCTTGGACTCGGTACCCCGGTGCCCGTTTCCGCCGCACACGGCCGCGGCATGGCGCAGTTGATGGAACTGGCGATGGTACACCTCCCGGAGGCGCCGGCGCCGGCAGAGACGGCGGCCGTGGACGGGGAGCGCATCCATGTCGCCGTGGCCGGGCGTCCCAATGTCGGCAAGTCCACGCTGATCAACCGCATGCTCGGCGAAGAGCGCGTGCTGGTGTTTGACATGCCGGGCACCACGCGCGACAGTATCTTCATACCCTTCGAACGTGATGCCGTTCTCTATACCCTGATTGATACGGCCGGTGTGCGACGCCGGGCGCGGGTTACCGATAGCGTCGAGAAATTCAGCGTCATCAAGACACTGCAGGCGGTGGACGCGGCGCACGTGGTCATCCTGGTGCTGGATGCCCGGCAGGAAATCAGCGAGCAGGACGCCAGCCTGGCCGGTTATATCGCCGAGAAGGGTCGGGCACTGGTGGTGGCGGTCAACAAGTGGGACGGGCTCGACCCGCACCACCGCGAGCGCATCCGTGAGCAGCTGTTGCGGCGCCTGCCGTTTCTCGATTTCGCCACCCGGGTGTTCATCTCGGCACGACACGGCACCGGCGTGGGAGAACTGCTGCCGCTGGTGCAGCAGGCCTACGCGGCTGCCATGCGGGAGTTACCGACCCCGGAGCTGACGCGGGTGCTGGAACGCGCGGTGCAGGAACACCAGCCACCGCTGGTGCACGGTCGTCGCATCAAGCTGCGCTACGCGCACCAGGGTGGGCGCAATCCGCCGGTGATCGTGATACACGGCAACCAGACCGAGCAGGTGCCGCGTGCCTACCAGCGCTACCTGATGAATACCTTCCGGGCGGCCATGCAACTGACCGGGACACCGGTGCGGATCGAGTTCCGGACCGGCGCCAATCCGTTCCAGGGCCGCAAGAACCGGCTGACCCCGCGCCAGGTCAAGCACAAGAGTCGCCTGATGCGACACGTCAGGCGCAAGCGCAAATAGCGCATCAGCGGTGCCGGGTGTTCAGCCGTGTGCTGTGTGCCTGCTGAAGCTGCTTCTTCTGCCGCTTCGCCGCGCGGTTTTCCTGCATGGTCTGCATGGCAGCCGCACCGATATGGTGTTCGCCACGGGCCTGCGCCAGCTGCATCTGTTTCTGGCGTTCCGCAAAACGCTTGCGCTGTTCCGGTGTGGTCCTGCCCCTGCAATGCGGGCAGCTGACGCCGGGCCGGTAGGCAGGACTTGCCCTGTCGGCGGCACTGACCGGCATGCGGCAGGTACTGCATTGCCGGTAACTGCCGCGCTGCAGCCGGTGGTCGACCGTAACCCGTTCGTCGAACACGAAGCATTCGCCTTCCCAGAGTGAGTCCTGCGGCGGAACCTGTTCCAGGTAGCCGAGAATACCGCCCTTCAGGTGGTAGACCTGCTGGAAGCCGAGTTGCCGGAGCAGGGCGGTGGATTTTTCGCAGCGGATCCCGCCGGTGCAGAACATGGCGATCCTGCGATGCCGGGCCGGGTCCAGGTGTTCCCGGACGTAGCGTGGAAACTCCCGGAAGGTTCCGGTCTGCGGACTGGTCGCGTTGCGGAAGCTGCCGACACGGACCTCGTAGTCGTTGCGGGTGTCGACCAGCAGTACGTCGGGCGCACTGATCAGGGCGTTCCAGTCGGCCGGTTCGACGTAGGTGCCGACGCTGTGATTCGGGTCGATGCCGGGTACGCCCAGGGTGACGATTTCCTGTTTCAGTTTTACCCGGCTGCGCAGGAACGGCACCTGGTCGGTGAAGGATTCCCTGGCCTCCAGCGCGGCCAGTCCCGGAACGCTGCGCAGCCAGTCCAGCAGGGTATCGATTGCACTGCGCGACCCGGCAACCGTGCCGTTGATGCCTTCCGGGGCCAGCAGCAGTGTGCCGCCAATGGAATGTTCCTGCAGCAGGTCCAGCAGCGGTGCCCGCAACTCGCGGTAATGCTCGAGGCGGACAAAACGGTACAGGGCGCAGACGACAACGGGTTTGTTCAGGTCGGCCATACGTGGTTCAATGACAGGCGATGATTGACGGAAATTTCCATTATACCCGCCATACCGCTGCGCCGGGTGTGCAGTGGGTGTATGTCCGGGGCAGTGACGCCACACGTGGTGTGCCCGGGCCCGGCAGGGACAGGATGAGACGATCCGGTTTGTCCCGGCCCGGGACGTTGATCCGGGCCGGCCTGCTGTTCGGCCTGCTGCTGGCCCAGGCGCCGTGCCCGGCGGAGAATGCCGGCAAGTCCGTCTATCTGGTGGACGGGGACGAGCGGGTAACGGCGGTGAACGCCGAAACCGGCCAGTTCTTCGATCTGGAGTTCAGCGCCAAGGAGAAGGTCGAGCGTGAGCAGGTCGGCAACGCGGTCGCGGTGGTGATCACCAACCAGCGCTTCGCCGCGGTCGGTCCCTGGCCGGGTGGCTGGGCCAAAATGCGTCGCCGGGCCGGCGAGCGCCTGGTTTCGGTGGAGGCCGAGGACTACACGGCCGTGGTGGTCACTTCCGACCGTATCCTGTCCTTCAGTGGCGCCACGGGGACCTGGTCCGAGCAGCGGCGCTGAACGGGCATGAACCACCGCCTCCGGCCGGAGGCGAATCCGCGCTCCAGCCGGGCCTGTCTCAGTCCAGATACTCGAACAGCTTGACGATCTTTTCCACGCCGCTGATTGTGCGGGCCTGGTCGCTGACGGCATCGGCCTCGCGGCGGTACACCATGCCCATGAGGTAGACCACGCCGTCCTCGGTCACGACCTTGACGCGCGTCGGGTCGAAATCCTCGAGGCCCTTGATGTTGAACAGCGCCGTCTTGACCTTGGCGGTGATCAGCGAGTCACTGCTGCGGGTGATCATGGAATTGGGCGCGGCGATGGTCATTTCGTTGTGCACCAGCCGGACCTTCTCGGTCTTCGCCACAATCGACTCGGCCTGCTGCCGGAGTGCCTCGGTCGGTGCCTGGCCGACCATCAGTACCACGCCGTTGTAGCTGATGATGTTGATGTGGATCTGGCTGTTCAGTTCCTTGTTTTCGAGAATGGCGATCCGTGCCTTGAGTTCGATGGATTCATCATCCACAAAGGTGCCGATCGTGCGCCGGCCGTGCAATGCGGCGCCGGTGGTCGCTGCGCCACCGATCACGACCGGGGCACAACCCGCCAGTGCGGACAGCGCAAGGGTGGCAAGGATCAGGGAGGTTGATAATTTCATGCGCAGTGTCTCCTGTCGGGTTTCTGTGGTCCTGAAGTCTGTGGTGCGACCGTCCCGGCCGCCCAGGGTTCCGCGGCCCGGTCAGCCGGCATCGAATGCATTCCGGATCCAGTCGGTGCTGCCGTCCGCACCGTTGACCGAAACCACGTCGAAGCGGCAGGGCATGTGCGCGGCGCGCGGATGCAACTGGAGGTAGTGACGGGCGCAGGCGATGAGCCGTTGCTGCTTGTGGCGATTCACGCTCTCCGCGGCGCTGCCAAATCCGTCCTGCCCGCGGTATCGTACCTCAACGAATACGACGCTGTCCCGGTCCTGTACCACGAGGTCGATTTCGCCGCGCCGGCTGCGGAAGTTCCGTTCCAGCAGGCGCATTCCCTGTGCTTCAAGCAGGCGCCAGGCGTGTTCCTCGGCCTCCCTGCCGCGTCGCCGGGTATCCACGCTCAGGGCCGGGTCTCCGTATCGGTCGACGGCTCGCCGGCCTGGTCCAGCAGCACCGGGACACCGTTCTGGAAACGGGCGCAACGCAGGGTACGGTCGATCTCGCCGTTCTGGCCGAGGCTGAGATTGCCACTTACGCCATGATAGGAACCGAACAGGTTGTTCTGCTGCTGGCCCAGGTACGGCAGCAGGCGGTAGGCATCGATGCCCAGTGCATAGAGCCGTGCATAGCGGATGCTTGCGTCGGGCCAGAACTCGGTGATCTCCTGTTGCAGGTGGCTCCAGTTGCTGCGGTCCTCCAGGGTCCAGGGGGTGTCGCAGAACACGATGCCGTTCAGGTCGATGTCCCGTGCCGGGTCCGGATCGCCGGTGTAGACCCGCGAGGTGGCGTAGACCGGCAGCGTGGAGGCACGGTAGAAGCTCAGCTGTGGCCGGATCAGCCGCGCCTGGCGGGGCGAGGCGACCAGGAAAACGAAGTCGACATCCTGGCGGCGGCGCGGTTCAAATTCGAGACGCATGCCCAGCCGGCGTGTCAGTCGCTGGTGGCGCGCATTGCTGTTGTCCAGGTTCAGCAGCCGGTTGATCACGTCGGAATGGTCGGCCTGCGTGTCATCGTAGCGTTGTGTCTCCAGCAGGGTCCCGCCCAGCGCCTGCCATTCGGAGGCAAACGCCGCATACACACGTTCACCCCAGTCATTGTCCGGCAACAGCGCCACGCTGCGGGTCAGTCCGTTGCGCCAGGCCAGCCGGGCGGCCTCCCGGGCTTCGTCTTCCGGGGCGAGACCGAACTGGTACAGCCCGGCCGGGACCCCCGTGCTGGCCTCCGTCCGGTTCAGCGCCAGCACCGGCACCGGCAATGCGGGTTGCCGTGCCAGTTCATCGACCATCTCCTTGCGCAACGGGCCGATGACGAACGTGGCACCGGCGCTGACGGCCTGCTGGTAGCCGGCAAGGGTTTCCTGTGCGCTGCCTCCGCTGTCATACACGTGCAGTGTCGGCCGTTTGCCCGAGTCCGGGGTGTCGTAGTAGGCGGCAAGGATTCCGTCGCGTACCGCGCCCGCCGCCGCGGCCAGTTCGCCGTGCAGGGGCAGCAGTACCGCGACATGTTCCGGGGCCTGTCCGGCACTGCGCATGGTCTTGAGGAGTTCATCGACGAACGGCCCGCTGGCCGGATGTGCCGGGTAACGCTCCTGCCAGTGCGGGATCACCTCGGCCAGCGCATCCGGCTGCTGCAGGTACAGGCGGGTGAGCTCGACCAGTTCCAGCCAGCCACTCAGCGGGTCCGGCGGCGGTGCCTTGCGGAATTGCTGCAGCTCGGTGTCGGACAGGTGGTTGAGGTCGTCCCAGATCGCACGCTGGTTGGCCAGGTGCGCGTCACTCTCGGTCAGCAGCGGGTCCAGCAGGACACGTTCCTGTGCCGCCTGGAAGAACTGCCCGTTACCTTCGTCCGCCGCGGCGCGCAGGCGACGAAAGTCTGCAGCGAGGCCGCCCGCCGGAACCGGCTGCAGCAGTTGCAGGGCCAGCTCCGGGTGCTGTTCGGCCAGCGCCAGGCGGGCACGGCCGAGCGTGAGGCGGTCGTGCAGTTCACCGCCCAGGCCGGCTCCCTGCAGTGGTTCCAGCAGTGCGTGGGCGCGGTCGAACCTTTTGCCGCGGATCAGGATGTCCACGGCCTGCAGTTGCAGGGTATATTGCTCCGGTACACCGGCCTGGCCGGCGGCGTCCAGGTACAGTTGTGCCGCTCCGGTATAATCCCCGGCGGCCTCCAGCGCCTCGGCCTGCTGTTGCATCCGGCTGCCTGCGGACTCGCCGAGGATCGGAAGCTGCCCGCAGGCATTCAGCAGGGAAAGGAGCAGGGCGATCAGAAGCAGATTGCCCGAACGATGGAGGATTGGCGGCATGCGTGCTGGAACAGTCGGTAACTGGCGCAGACTCTACTGAAAAGGGGATGCCGCGTCCACTTTTTGTCCGGATTCAAACGGATATTGACTCAGGCAGACAGGATCAAATCCACATGCAACCGCACGGCAGCAATACCGGCACCCTGTTCATCGTGGCGACGCCGATCGGCAATCTGCAGGATATCAGCCAGCGTGCCGTCGACGTGCTGCGCGCCGTACCACTGCTGGCCGTGGAGGATACCCGGCACAGCCGGAAACTGCTCAACCGGTTCGGGATCGATACAACGATGCTGGCCGTGCACGAGCACAACGAACGCGATATGGTCGAGCGCCTGCTGGCACACCTGCAGGGCGGCGGAGATCTGGCGCTGATCTCGGATGCCGGTACCCCGTTGATCAGTGACCCGGGATTCGTCCTGGTGCGGGCGGCGCGTGCTGCCGGCATCCGCGTGGTGCCGGTGCCGGGCGCCTGTGCGCTGGTTGCGGCATTGTCCGTGTCCGGTCTGCCTACGGACCGGTTTCGCTTCGAGGGCTTCCTGCCACCGCGAGAGGCGGCACGACGCGAGCGTCTGCAGGCGTTGTCCGCCGAGACCGCCACCCTGGTGTTCTACGAGTCCAGTCACCGCATCGTGGCGTCACTGCAGGACATGGCGGATTGCCTGGGGGCAGCGCGGCCGTGCGCGGTGGCGCGGGAACTGACCAAGACCTACGAGACGGTCGAGGCGGGCACACTGGAGGCGCTGTGTGAATGGACCGGGGCGGAGGACAACCGGCAGAAGGGCGAGTTCGTGGTCATGGTGCAGGGCGCCACGGCCGATCCGGCGACACTGGATGACGCCGCACGCCATACCCTGCAGGTGTTGCTGGAGGAGTTGCCGCTGAAACAGGCGGCGGCACTGGCGGCGCGGCTCACCGGACAGTCGAAGAACCGCCTGTATGAATATGGTCTGGCATTAAAGAACGCGTAGGAGCCTGCCGGCCGGCGCGATTTGCCCCTGCGCCAGACCATTCGCACCTGGCCGTTCCCGGCATCCTGCCTCGTGCGGCACTTGTACATCCATGTACATCGCGAGGCGCTACGCGATTCCGTGTTGCTGTAACGCCCATTCCACGTGTTCCCGCACCAGGGCGGAGGCATGACCGCGCCGCGCCAGCAGGGCGTGGATGACAGTCTCCGAGGCCGGCGCGTTGCCCAGTGCCACGGCCAGGTTGCGTAACCAGCGGGTATGGCCGATGCGATGGATTGCGCTGCCACGGGTCCGGCGTTCGAAGTCCGCTTCCTCCCAGCCGAACAGTTCGACCAGGGTGCGATCGTCCAGGGCATGCCGGGGCCGGAAGTCCGCCTCGCGGGAGGCATCGGCAAAACGGTTCCAGGGGCAGACCAGCTGGCAATCGTCACAGCCATAGATACGGTTGCCGATCAACGGGCGGAATTCGACCGGGATACTGCCGCGCAGCTCGATGGTGAGATAGGAGATGCAGCGTCGCGCATCGAGTGTGTACGGGGCGATGATCGCGGCGGTCGGGCAGGCGTCGATACAGGCCTGGCAGCTGCCGCAATGACTGGCGGCCTGCCGGTCCGCCGGCAGTGGCAGATCGGTGTAGAGTTCGCCCAGGAAAAACCAGGACCCGGCCCGTTCGTTAATGAGGTTGGTGTGTTTGCCGATCCAGCCCAGCCCGGCATTTTGCGCCAGCGCCTTTTCCAGGACCGGTGCACTGTCGGTGAAGGCACGGTAACCGAACGGCCCGGTGACGGCCTGGATGCGATCGGCCAGTTGTTGCAGGCGCCGGCGAATGACCTTGTGGTAGTCGCGCCCGAGTGCGTAGCGTGACAGGTAGGCGCGGGTTCGATCCTGCAGGACGGTCACGGGGTCCAGCGCCTGTGCCGGCCAGTAGTCCATGCGCAGCGAGATCACGCGGATCGTGCCGGCGACCAGCTCGGCCGGGCGGCTGCGGCGTGTGCCATGCCGTTGCAGGTAGTCCATTTCGCCGTGGTAACCGGCATCCAGCCAGTTCAGCAGCCGGGTCTCGTGTTCGGCCAGCGCGGTTTCCGCAATGCCGACCTGCTGAAAACCAAGCGCCTGGCCCCATTGGCGGATGCGCCCGGCGAGGGCGTGATAGTCGATATGGCCGGCGGGAACGTGCTGCATGGTGACTGGATTTGTCCGTCTGCTTCAGGGTATGTTGCCGTTATTCCAACGGGAAGTACCGTGGTGTGCCTGTCAATGAAAACACTCCTGCCATGAACGATGCCAGTCCCCTGTACAGTGCGGCGCAACTGCGCGAGCTGGACCGGTGCGTAATCGAGGCCGGCACACCCGGTTATACCCTCATGACGCGTGCGGCGCAGGCCGCACAGGGCTGCCTGCGCCGCGGCTGGCCGGAGGCGCGGGAGTGCCGGGTACTGTGCGGCACCGGTAACAACGGCGGTGACGGCTATGTGCTGGCGCGTCTACTGCAGGCGGACGGTTGCCGGGTGCGTGTGCTGCAACTGGGGGATCCCGCCCGGATCCGGGGCGATGCACTGACGGCACGCCAGGACTGGCTGGCGGCCGGCGGGACGGTGGAGGCATTTGCCCCGGCGCGTCTGGCACCGGCCGACGTGCTGGTCGATGCCCTGCTGGGAACCGGATTCAGCCGCGGCCTGGATGCGGACTGGATTGCAGGCCTGCAGGCCGTCAACGACAGCGGCATACCGGTGCTGGCACTGGATGTGCCGAGTGGCCTGGACAGCGATACCGGTGCCGTGGGCGAGGTCGCGGTTCGGGCCCGTCACACGGTGACCTTCATCGGCCGCAAGCCCGGGCTGTACACCGGGCTGGGGCCGGATCACGCCGGTACGATCACGTTTGCCGATCTGGAGGTGGCGGATTCGCTGCGCGCGCGCGTGGAACCGGTTGCCGGTCTGTATCTGCGGCCACCGCCCGGTTTCCTCGGTCGCCCGCGTGCCCGCTGTGCACACAAGGGCGACTTCGGGCACGTGCTGGTGATCGGCGGGGACCACGGCATGTGCGGCGCGGCGCGGCTGGCTGGCGAGGCCGCGTTGCGTACCGGTGCCGGCCGGGTGAGTGTGGCGACGCGTGCCGGGCATGCCGCCATCCTGGCGGCGTCCTGTCCCGAACTCATGTGCCACGGGGTAGAGTCGGCGGCCGCGCTGAAATCCCTGCTGGGGCGGGCAACGGTGCTGGTGGCCGGGCCGGGGCTGGGCCGGTCGTCGTGGGCGAAGTCGCTGCTGTCCGTGGTGCTGGAGTCCGCACAGCCGGCCGTGCTGGATGCCGATGCGCTGAACCTGCTGGCAAGCGACCCGCAGTCACAGCCGCGCTGGGTGCTGACACCGCACCCGGGCGAGGCCGCGCGCCTGCTGCAGACCGATGCCGGGGCGGTTGCACAGGACCGTTTCGCCGCCGTGGCGGAGATCAATCGCCGCTATGGCGGCGTGGCCGTACTCAAGGGGGCCGGCACGCTGATTCGCTCGGAAGGCGTCCGTCCGTCCGTGTGCGGTGCCGGTAATCCAGGCATGGCCAGTGCCGGCATGGGCGATGTACTGGCCGGTGTGATCGGCGGGCTGCTGGCCCAGGGCCTGCCACTGTACGATGCCGCGCTGACCGGTGTGTGCGTGCACGCGGCGGCCGCAGACCGGGCCACGCGCGACGGTGAACGCGGGCTGCTGGCGCGTGATGTCATTGCGGCGCTGCATGCGCAGGTGAATGCGCCACCATGAAACGGCAGCTGGCGGATGCAGAATCCATGGAGGCGCTGGGCCGTGAGCTGGCACCCTGTCTGGGCAGTGCCCTGGTGTATCTCACCGGTGAACTGGGTGCCGGCAAGACCACCCTGGCTCGCGGCATCCTGCGCGGGCTGGGTTATCAGGACAAGGTCCGCAGCCCGACCTACAGCCTGGTCGAGCCCTACAGCGTGCCACAGGGCACCGTTTACCACCTGGACCTGTACCGGCTGGATGATCCGGAGGAACTGGAGTGGCTGGGGTTGCGCGACATGCTCGAGGGTCCCGCGTTGCTGCTGGTGGAATGGCCGCAGCGGGGTACCGGGCAGCTGCCGGCGGCGGACCTGGAGGTTACTATCGTGTCGCAGGGGACCGGTCGGGAGGCGCATCTTGTGCCGTGCAGCGTCCGCGGACGGCAGATATTGGATTGCCTCAAGGTGATGTGATTTAGATCCTTAGCTCGATCATCTCGATAAGCTAAACAGCTTTAACTGCTATCCCAAGGAGAATTAACAGGATTTTCTTGATTTTTGGTTGGCTTTGTGGCTAGAATCCCCCCACGTTGGTCAGGGTATAGGGCGTGTGATTCCATGAAAAGGCTGCTTGCGACCGTACTATTTCTGTTTGCAAGTCAAGGAGTTGTGCTTGCTGCGACCGATGTCCAGCAGGTACGGCTGTGGGCGGCGCCCGACCATACCCGCGTCGTATTCGACACCAGTGGCCCGGTGTCCCAGAAGGTGTTCAGCCTGTCCGGCCCCGCCCGGGTCGTGCTTGACGTCCAGGGCGGGCGGCTGGCCAATCCGCAACAGCCGCTGCAGGCCACTGGCGGTGTGGTCAAAAACATCCGCGCCGCCCGGAACAGTCCGGACGTACTGCGGATCGTGCTGGAACTGAACCAAAGCGCCAGGCCGCATACCTTCCAGCTGGCGCCCAGTGGCCCGTATGGCTATCGCCTGGTGGTCGATCTTTACGACACACCGGACGCCGGTGCGAAGCCGGACGCCGCCAGGGCGGCGGTCGGGCAGCCGTCCCGGGTGGCCGGGGCCGCACCCGCATCGAAGCCGGCCTCCACGCAGGCACCCGCACACAGTCAGCCGGCGAAACATGCACCGGAGCCGTTGCGTGACCTGGTGATTGCCATCGACGCCGGCCATGGTGGTGAAGATCCGGGCGCCATCGGCCGCGGACACACCCGGGAAAAGGATGTGACGCTGGCCATTGCGCGGCGGCTGGCGGCGCTGGTGGAAAAGGAGCCCGGTATGCACCCGGTGCTGACCCGGAAGGGCGATTACTACATCGGACTGCGGCAGCGTACACGGCTGGCACGGGAGGACAGGGCGGACCTGTTCATCTCCATTCATGCCGATGCGTGCAAGGACCATCGCGCCAGTGGTTCCTCGGTATTCGTGCTGTCCCGGCGTGGCGCATCCTCGGAAATGGCGCGAGTGCTCGCGGAGCGGGAAAATGCAGCGGACCTGGTGGGTGGTGTGAGCCTCGACGACAAGGACGATCTGCTGCGGGAAGTGCTGCTCGACCTGTCCCAGACCGCCACGCTGGAGGCGAGTTTCGACGTGGCAGGGAACCTGCTGGATGAGCTGGAAGATCTGGGGAAAACGCACAAGCAGTCCGTGCAGCAGGCCGGTTTCGTAGTGCTGAAGTCGCCGGACATCCCGTCGCTGCTGGTCGAAACCGCCTTCATTACCAACCCGTCGGAAGAAAGAAAACTGCGTGATGCGCGTCACCAGCAACGCCTGGCAGAGGCCATGCTGCGCGGGATCCGCAACTACTTCGGCCGGCACCCCCCGCCTGGTACCCGTGTCGCGCGGGAGTATGTCGTGAAAAGCGGCGACACGCTGAGCGAGATTGCCGACCAGTTCCGTGTCAATACGACGCGACTGCGTGGCTACAACGGCCTCAAGTCCGACACCCTGCGGGTCGGCGACACCCTGCGTATCCCCCCGGTGCAGGACAGCTGAGCGATCGCGTCGGGGTATCCGCGCCTGTCCACGGGCGGTATCATCGCCACATCATGTCCAGCCGCTTCCCGATGTAATGTCGATCCGGGTGCTGCCCGCCCGCCTGGTCAACCAGATCGCCGCCGGCGAGGTGATCGAGCGACCGGCCTCCGTGGTGAAGGAACTGCTGGAGAACAGCCTTGATGCCGGAGCCGGTCACATCGAGGTGGAGATCGGCCAGGGCGGCCGCCAGCGCATCCGGGTACGCGATGACGGTACGGGGATCGCCCGCGACGAGCTGTCGCTGGCTCTGTCGCGTCACGCCACCAGCAAGATCGCCTGCCTGGAGGATCTCGACCGCATCCACAGCCTTGGCTTCCGCGGCGAGGCGCTGCCGAGTATCGCCTCGGTTTCACGCCTGCGGCTGACCTCGCATGCCCGCGGTGCCACGTCCGGCTGGAGCGTGCATGGCGACGGATCCGACCAGCGGCTGGAACCGGAGCCGGCCGCCCATCCCGTGGGCACCACGGTGGAGGTGCAGGACCTGTTCTTCAACACACCGGCACGGCGCAAGTTCATGCGCACCGAGGCCACCGAGTTCACCCATATCGAAAACGTGGTACGGCGCATGGCACTGAGCCGCTTCCCGGTGGCCTTCCGGTTGCAGCACAACCAGCGTGCCGTACTGCAGCTGCCGGCGGCGGAGACCCGTGCGCAGCAGGAACGGCGGGTGGCCGACCTGTGCGGCAAGGCGTTCATGGAACAGGCCATCTATATCGAACATGCCGGGGCCGGGCTGTCGCTGCGCGGCTGGATCGCCATGCCGACCTTCTCGCGCAGCCAGCCGGATCTCCAGTATTTCTACGTCAATCAGCGCATGGTGCGGGACAAGCTGGTGACCCACGCGCTGCGTCAGGCCTACCAGGATGTCCTGTTTCACGGCCGGCACCCGGCCTTCGTGCTGTTCCTCGAGCTGGACCCGGCCACGGTGGACGTGAATGCACACCCGGCCAAGCACGAGGTGCGCTTTCGCGACAGCCGGCTGGTGCACGATTACCTGTTCCGTACCCTGCATGAGGCACTGGCCGGGGTCCGCCCCTCTGCGCTACAGGCCCCGCAACCTGCGCAGGTACTGCCGGCGCTGCAGGCCGCCCCGGCATTCCGGCCGGCGCAGGCCCGCATGCCGCTGGCGGCAGGGGAACAGGTCAGCCGTTATGCGGCACTGCATCCGGCAGCGAGCGGTCCGGTGCAGGAAGACAGGGCGGACGAAGTCACCGGCGCGGACGCGGAATACCCGCTTGGCTTTGCAGTGGCGCAGCTGCACGGTATCTACGTGCTGGCTCAGAATGCACAGGGTCTGGTGCTGGTGGACATGCATGCCGCGCACGAGCGCATTACCTACGAGTTGCTCAAACAGGCGCAGCACGGGGAGGGGATCCGGATGCAGCCGCTGCTGGTGCCGGTGACGCTGGACGTCAGCCGCCGCGAGGCGGAACTGTGCGAGCAGTGCCAGGACTGGTTCGCCGGTCTGGGCCTGGAGGTGGACCGTCTTGGCCAGGAGCAGGTGGTGGTGCGTGCGGTGCCGGCCCTGTTGCACGAGGCCGATATCGGTGCACTGGTGCGCGATGTACTGTCCGACCTGCTGGAACACGGCAGCAGCCGGCGTGTCGAGGAAGGCATCAATGAACTGCTCTCTACCATGGCCTGTCATGGTTCGGTGCGGGCCAACCGCCGGCTGGAGCACGACGAGATGAACGCGCTGCTGCGCGACATGGAGCGCACCGAGCGCAGTGGCCAGTGCAACCACGGGCGTCCGACCTGGGTGCAGGTTACGGTGGCCGAGCTGGATCGCATGTTCCAGCGCGGTCGCTGATATCGAATGTTGCGCGCAAGGACGCCGGGAAAGCCGGGGGCTTTGCAACCGCGGGGATGACAGGTACAGAGATTCCCAAAATGTGTCTCAGGCGTGTTTCACGTGCTGTGTCAGCAACTCGTTCATTCAGCGCCGAGCTTCAGTACGGCGAACGGTTGCAGACCCCTGTGTATGGCCGGGTTTGTTGCGCATGTCCTGGCGTCCCTGCGACTTTGCAGCTTTGCGCGAAACCGGTTTCCGGTGCCTGATTCATCCCTGCCACCCGCCGTATTTCTCATGGGTCCGACCGCGTCGGGCAAGACCGCGCAGGCGGTTGCCCTGGTCCGCGCCTTCCCCATGGAGATCATCAGTGTCGACTCGGCACTGGTGTATCGCGGCATGGACATCGGTACCGCCAAGCCGGACGCAGAGACGCTGCGCCGTGCACCGCATGCCCTGATCGACATCCGTGATCCGGCCGAGCCCTATTCGGCGGCGGAGTTTCGCAGCGACGCGCTGGCCGAGATGGCACGTATCACGGCGGCCGGGCGTATTCCGTTACTGGTCGGTGGGACCTTCCTGTATTTCCGGGCCCTGCAACAGGGACTGTCGGAACTGCCCGCCGCGGACCCCGGGGTGCGTGCACGGCTGGAGGCCGAGGCGGCCGCACACGGCCTGTCCCGTCTCCACCGGCGTCTGGAACGGCTGGATCCGGCGACGGCCGCCCGCCTGCACCAGAGTGATCCACAGCGGATCCAGCGTGCCCTGGAGGTGATCGAGCTGACCGGGCATACGCTCAGTGAACTGCATGCGCGCGGACGCGGGGAAGCGTTGCCCTACCGGGTATTCAAGCTGGCCCTGTATCCACAGGACCGGTCCTGGTTGCATCGCCGGATCGATATCCGTCTGGAGCAGATGCTGGCGGCCGGGTTCGAGGCCGAGGTGCGGGCGCTGGCGACCCGGCCGGACCTGTCGCCGGAGCTTCCTGCACTGCGAGCGGTCGGTTACCGGCAGATGTGGGCCTGGCTGGCCGGCGAGTCGGAATACCGGCAGGCGGTCGAGCATATCCGCGCGGCGACCCGGCAATATGCACGACGCCAGCTGACCTGGTTGCGTGCCGAACCGGAACTCGAATGCCTCGACTGTGCGGCCACGGACCTGGCCGATCAATTACGCCGCCGCCTGGACGAATGGCTGGATTGATACCGGCCGGTCATCCGGCGGGTGTCGGGAACCATCCGTTCGATACAGAATTATGTATGACTCAGGTCATGGAAATCGCCATTGCATTACTCTAGAATTCGCGCAAAATGAGTAGCCTCGACGCTATACTTGGCATGCAGGACAAAATAAGGAGATAACGACATGAACAGAGGACAATCTTTGCAGGACCCATTTTTGAATGCGCTGCGCAAAGAGCGAGTCCCGGTATCCATCTATCTGGTCAATGGCATCAAGCTGCAGGGTCAGATCGAATCCTTCGACCAGTTTGTCGTGCTGCTCAAGAATGCAGTCAGCCAGATGGTCTACAAGCATGCCATCTCCACCGTTGTTCCGGCACGCAACGTGCGGATTGCCGGGGCGGACGAGCCGGGGGGCAGTGAACCCGGAAATGCCTGAACCCGACGACAGCGATACGGGGCAGCGGATTGTTCGAGCGCCCTGAGAGCGGTGAGCGGGCCGTCCTGGTCCACGTCAATTTTCCGGACGGTTCCGGACCCGAGGCACTGCGCGAATTCACCGAACTGGCCCACTCGGCCGGTGCCGTGCCGGTCGCGACCATCACCGGTACCCGTGCCAGTCCCGACCCCAGGCTGTATATCGGCCAGGGCAAGGCCGATGCCATCCTGGCCGCGGTCGAACTGCACCGGGCGGAGGTGGTCATCTTCGACCACGCGCTGAGTCCCAGCCAGGAACGCAACCTGGAACGATTTCTATCCTGCCGCGTGTTGTCCCGGACCGGACTGATTCTCGATATCTTTGCCCAGCGCGCCCGCTCGTTCGAGGGCAAACTGCAGGTCGAACTGGCGCAGTTGCGCCACCTGTCCACCCGACTCGTGCGTGGCTGGACGCACCTCGAACGCCAGAAGGGCGGTATCGGGCTGCGTGGTCCCGGTGAGACGCAGCTGGAATCGGACCGGCGCATGGTCAACGCCCGCATCAAGATGATCAACCGGCGTCTGGAGAAGGTCGGACGGCAGCGCGACCAGGGACGACGTGCGCGCCAGCGTGCCGAGGTGCCGACCGTGTCACTGGTCGGCTATACCAACGCCGGCAAGTCCACCCTGTTCAACGCGCTCAGCGGTGCCCGTGCCTATACGGCGAACCAGTTGTTCGCCACCCTGGATCCCACGCTGCGGCGCGTCGAGGTGGCGGGTGTGGGTCCGGTGGTACTGGCCGATACCGTCGGATTTATCCGACACCTGCCTCACGACCTGGTGGCGGCATTCCGCGCCACGCTGGAGGAAACCTGCCAGGCCGACCTGCTGCTGCTGGTGGTCGATGCGCAGGATCCGGAGCGGCACGCGCAGATCGACCAGGTCAACGAGGTGTTGCGCGAGATCGGCGCCGATGAAATCCCGCAGATCCGCGTCTACAACAAGATCGATATCAGTGCAGCACCAGCGCGCATCGAGTATGCCGAGGACGGCTCGGTCAGCCGGGTGTGGGTATCGGCGGTGACCGGTGCCGGGCTGGACCTGCTGGAGAACGCGCTGGGGGAGCACTTCCACGGCGACCAGGTGCACGGCTGGCTGAAGATCGATGCCGGTGCCGGTGCCGTACGCTCCGCGCTGTACAATATCGGCCGGGTACTGTCCGAACGCTGCGATGAAAACGGCGCCTGGTGGCTGGAAATCCGTATGGCGCAGCGCAACATCGACCGGCTGATGCGTGAATCGGACGGTGCCTGCGAGTTTCATTTGGCGCAATCCATTGGTATTGTACCGGGTACAGCACAAGCATCCTGACCGTAGAATCTGACGCGGGTATGCAGTTACACGATTGCGTGCCACGCTTTTGGCTGACTGGAGAAAATTATGGCCTGGAATGAACCGGGTGGCGGCAACCGTGACCCGTGGGGCGGCAAGGGCAACGACGACGGCCCGCCCGATCTCGATGAACTGGTACGCAAGCTGCGCGAGCGCATGAACGGGCTGTTTGGCGGCGGCAGGCGTGGCGGCGGCAGCAGCAAACCGTTTCCGTTCCGGCTGGTCGCGCTGGTGGCCGTGGTGGCCTGGCTGCTGTCGGGCGTCTATCTCGTCCAGCCGGCCGAGCGTGGCGTGGTGCTGCGCCTCGGCAAGTTTCTCACGATCACCACGCCGGGGCCGCACTGGTACCTGCGCGGTATCGAATCCGTCGGGCTGGTCGACGTGGACAAGTTGCGTACCGTCAGTCACCGGGCCAAGATGCTGACCAAGGACGAGAACATCGTGCAGGTGGAACTGGCCGTGCAGTACCAGGTCAAGGATGCAAAGGAATACCTGTTCCAGGTGCGCGACCCGGACTATACCCTGCAGGAGGCGACCGAAAGCGCACTGCGCGAGGTGATCGGCGGGATCTCCATGGACGATTTTCTCAGTGGTGGCCGTGGCAGCATCGTGGAACAGACCAAGAATCTGACCCAGGAAATGCTCGACAAGTACAAGACCGGCCTGATCCTGACCAGCGTCAACCTGCAGGACCCGCAACCGCCGGAGGAAGTACAGGGCGCTTTCGAGGATGCCATCAAGGCACAGGAAGACGAACAGCGCTTCAAGAACCAGGCCGAGGCCTATGCGCTGGACATCCTGCCGCGCGCGCGCGGCGATGCCACGCGCCTGCGCGAGGCGGCCAATGCCTACCGGGAACAGGTGGTGGCCAGGGCCGAGGGTGAGGCCAGCCGGTTTACGCAGACACTGAAGGAATACGAAAAGGCCCCGGTGGTGACCCGCAAGCGCATGTATCTCGAGACCATGGAATACGTGCTGGCGAATACCAGCAAGGTGGTCATGCAGGTGAAGGACGGCAATAACCTGATGTACATACCGCTCGACAAGCTGATGCAGAACCGCGATGACATCGACACCGGTGATCTGGGCAATAATCCCGGTACGGTGAACCCGGTACCGGACCGGAAAAAGGAACCCGCGTCGCGCGAAAGTTCGCGTGCTGGAGGGACGAGATAATGGATACCCGATTGCTGCTGGTGCCGGCCGGATTGCTGCTGCTGGTTGGCCTGAGTTCGGTTTTCGTGGTCGACGAGCGCGAGGTCGCGATCCGTTTCCAGCTGGGTGAAATCGTGGATTCCACCTATGCCCCGGGCCTGCACTGGAAGGCACCCTGGCCGGTCAACAACGTGCGCAAGTTCGACAAGCGCGTGCTGACGCTGGATACACGCCCGGAGCGGTTCCTGACCCGCGAGAAGAAGAATGTCTCGGTGAATTTCTTCATCAAGTGGAAGATTTCCGATCCGGCGCTCTACTATACCTCGTTCATGGGTGATGAACGCCAGGCCAGCCTGCGGCTGATGCAGATTATCAAGAACGGCCTGCAGCTGGAATTCGACAAACGCACCATCACCCAGGTGGTTTCCGGCGAGCGGCAGGAGATGATGGAAAACCTGACGGAATACGGTAACAGCGAGGTCAAGCAGTTCGGCATCCGGATCATCGACGTCCGCATCAAGCAGATCGAGCTGCCGGATGACGTGCGCAACTCGGTATACCAGCGCATGAACTCGGAACGCGAACGTATCGCCAAGGAGCACCGCGCGCAGGGCGAGGAGGCGGCCAAGGGCATCCGTGCGGTCGCGGAAAAGCAGCGTACCGTGATCCTGGCGGAGGCCACCCGCGATGCCGACATCACCCGCGGTGAAGGGGACGCGAAGGCCACCGATATCTACGGCAAGGCGTACAGCAAGAACGCGGAGTTCTATGATTTCTATCGCAGCATGAATGCCTATCGTTCCGCCCTGTCCAGCCAGCACGACATTCTGGTACTCGAGCCGGATTCGGAGTTCTTCCGCTACTTCAGCAACGTGAGCGGCAAGCTGCCGGACAGCAAGCAAAAGGACGGCAAATAGCCGTCATGGCAGGCAGGGAGGCGACCACCAGCCCGGCAACGGGTTCGGGAATACCTGACCGATGCACCTGATGTGGTCGGACCTGCTGGCGGCGCTGGCACTGGTGCTGGTGATCGAGGGGATGGTCCCGTTTCTCAATCCGCAGTCGCTGCGGCGCATGATCGAGACACTGGGACAACTGGATGACCGTTCCCTGCGGATTGCCGGGCTGGTCAGCATGGTCTGCGGGCTGATCATGCTCTATATCGTACGTTAGCCTCAGCAGCAGGAACCGAAATGAGCAGCAAGGACCAATGGCTGTTACCGGAGGGTATCGAGGAGCTCCTGCCACCCGAGGCCTGGCGGCTGGAGCACGCACGCCGCGCATTGCTGGATCTGTATGCCCGCTGGGGTTACCAGCTGGTGATGCCACCGTTTATCGAGTTCCTGGAATCCCTGCTGACCGGCACCGGCAACGACCTCGACCTGCAGACCTTCAAGGTAACCGACCAGCTGAGCGGGCGCATGCTGGGTATCCGCGCGGACATGACGCCACAGGCGGCACGTATCGACGCCCATCCCCTGCATCGCGACGCCCCCAATCGCCTGTGCTACATGGGTACCGTGCTGCATACCCGCAATGACGGGTTCGGCGGTTCCCGCAATCCGCTGCAGGTCGGCGCGGAGCTGTTCGGCCACGCCGGTATCGAAAGTGATGTGGAGATCCTCTCGCTGGTACTGGAAACCCTGGCGCTGATGGAGATCCGGGACGTGCATGTCAATCTCGGACACGTCGGCATCTTCCGCGGGCTGGCCCGTGATGCCGCCCTGTCCGTGACGCAGGAAAACGAACTGTTCGATGCACTGCAGCGCAAGGCCGAGACCGAAATCGACGAGCTGCTCGATGCGGCCGACATCGGCGACGGCCAGCGCGACCGGCTGGCCGTGCTGGCCGGGCTGAACGGCGGCTGGGACGTGCTGTACCGGGCGCGCGAGGCGCTCGACGGCGCCGGCGCCGGGGTGTTGCAGGCACTGGAGAACCTGCGTGCCATCGCCGAACGCCTGCAGCAGCGCGTGAGTGATATCCAGCTGGATTTCGACCTGGCCGAACTGCGCGGTTACCGCTACCAGACCGGCATGGTGTTTGCGGTGTTCGTGCCCGGCAGCGGCCGGGAGATCGCGCGTGGCGGGCGCTACGACGCGGTCGGCGAGGTGTTCGGCCGGGCCCGCCCGGCGACCGGCTTCAGTACCGACCTGCACACCCTCATGGACCTCAGCGGGCGTGACTTCGGGGGGCAATCCGATGCAATATTCGCCCCCGCGCTGGACGACGCCGCGCTGAACGAGCGGGTCGGCGAGTTGCGCGAACAGGGTGAGACCGTCGTCTGCGGCCTGCCGGGTCAGGCCGGCGGGGCTGAAGAATCCGGTTGTGCCCGTGTCCTGGTCAGGGAGGCCGGTGACTGGGTGCTCAGGCCGGTCTGACACAGCCGTTCATGGTGTGTGCTGCAGGGCACGGGGGGATCCGTCCGGTGTGTCGCAGGGATCCGCACGCACGGGGCGGGTGATGCGGATGTGCGTGGTTGATTCAATACGAAACGGAAGGCAGTTCACGGGTGCGTGCACCCCGCGCGGCTGCCGCAGCGGCGCCAAAACAGAGAGAGCGATATGGGCAAGAACGTAGTGGTCATTGGTACCCAGTGGGGCGACGAGGGCAAGGGCAAGGTGGTCGACCTGCTGACCGACCGGGCGGCGGCCGTGGTGCGTTTTCAGGGGGGGCATAATGCCGGACACACCCTGGTGATCGACGGGAAAAAGACGGTCCTGCACCTGATCCCGTCCGGCATCCTGCGCGACGGTGTGCTGTGCCTGATCGGCAACGGTGTGGTGCTGTCACCGTCCGCGCTGCTGGAAGAGCTCGACATGCTGGAGGCGGCCGGTGTACCGGCGCGTTCGCGCCTGAAGATCAGTGAATCCTGCCCGCTGATCCTGCCCTACCACATCGCGCTTGACCAGGCGCGCGAGCTGGCGCGCGGCAGGAAGGCCATCGGCACCACCGGGCGCGGGATCGGACCGGCCTACGAGGACAAGGTATCCCGTCGCGGGCTGCGGCTCGGCGAGTTGCTGGACACGGCACACTTCACCGAGCGCCTGCGCGAGGTAATGGAATATCACAATTTCGCGCTGGTGCATTACTTCAAGGCGCCGGCCGTGGACTACCAGCAGGTGCTGGACCAGGCGCTGGCACAGGGCGAGCAGATTGCGCCCATGGTGGACGATATTCCCGGTCTGCTGCACCGCATGCGCAGGAACGGCGACAACATCATGTTCGAGGGCGCTCAGGGTGCGCTGCTGGATATCGACCACGGCACCTATCCCTACGTGACTTCCTCCACCACGACCGCCGGCGGCGCGGCCAGCGGCAGCGGGGTGGGGCCGCGTCACCTGGATTACGTGCTGGGTATCGTCAAGGCCTACACCACACGTGTGGGCGCAGGCCCGTTCCCCACCGAGCTGTTCGATGCCGATGGCGATTTCCTTGGCGAGAAGGGCCACGAATTCGGGGCGACCACCGGCCGCAAGCGACGCTGCGGCTGGCTCGACAGTGTGGCGCTGAAACGCTCACTGGAGATCAACAGCGTGACCGGCATGTGTATCACCAAGCTGGACGTACTCGACGGCCTGCAGACACTGAAAATCTGCGTAGCCTACCGCCTCAACGGCAGGCGCATCGAGCACTCGCCGGTCGGTGCCGACCTGCTGGAGCAATGCGAACCCGAATACATCGAGCTGCCCGGCTGGCAGGAATCCACGGTCGGCGCGAAAAGTCTCTCCGCGCTGCCGGCCAACGCACAGGCCTACCTGAAGCGGATCGAGGCCCTGTGCGAGACGCCGATCGCAATCGTCTCCACCGGTCCGGACCGGGCCGAGACCGTGGTGCTGGACAACCCGTTCGGCTAGTTGCCCGATGCCGGTAATACCGGACGCCCTGGCCTGATTCAGAACCCGTACCGGGCCGGCAGCAGCCAGCTCAATGAGAGCCACATGATCAGGGTCAGTGGCAGGCCGATCCGCACAAAGTCACTGAAGCGATAGCCACCTGCATTCATCACCAGCAGGTTGGTCTTGTAGGCCATGGGCGTGGCATAGCTCATGTTGGCACCGAACAGTACCGCCAGTACGAAGGCTTCCGGTGGCAGATCCAGTCCCTGCGCAATCGAAATCGCGACCGGTGTACCGATCACGGCCGCCGCGTTGTTGGACACGATGTTGGTCAGCAGCGCCATCATCAGCATCAGTCCGCTCAGGATCATCCAGGGTGGCAGCCCGCCGGTCAGGCCGAGGTACAGTTCGGCCAGCCAGCTGGTCGCCCCGGTCCGTGTCAGGGCCATACCCAGTGCCAGGCTGACCACCACGATCAGGATAACCGAGCTGCTCAGGGCATGGCCGACATCGCGCCATGCCAGGCCGCCGAACAGCAGCATGAGCAGAGCACCCGCCATGGCGCTGATCGCGATCGGCAACAGTCCCGACGCGGCCGTTCCGATCACGAGCGCGACAATCAGCAGGGCCATCGGCGCCCTGGCCGTGGTCGGCAGATCGGCGGTTGCGTCCAGCACCAGCAGTTCGCCGGACCGCTTGAGTTCGGCAATCTGCTCACGTGCGCCTTGTACCAGCAGGATGTCGCCAACCCGCAGACGCTGGTCGCCGATGTTCTTGCGCAGGATATGCAACCGGCTGCCGGCCTGGTGAAGGGCGAGGGTGGCCAGCTGGTAGCGATCGGAGAAACGGCTTGCATTGAGGGTGCGATTGTCCAGTGGCGAACCCTGTATCACAACGATTTCTGCCAGTTGCTGGTCGTTTGCCTCCAGTGGATGATCCTCGTCCACGACCGCATCCCCGGAAAACAGCACGGCCCCCAGCACCTGTTCGTACTCCTTCAGTTGCGCCGGTGTGTCCTTGACCATCAGCAGGTCATCGACCTGCAGGACCAGGTCGGGAAGCGGCAGCAGGATGCTGTCGCCGCGCTGCAGGCGTTGTACGCTCATTTCACCGGCGGTCAGCTCGATCGCCTGAGACAGGGATTTGCCGATCGCGGGCGAGTCCGCCATGACCTTGAGTTGCGCGGAGAAGATGCGTGGCGAAGTGTCGATCAGCTCGGTTTCGCGTTCCGGCAGCAGGCGCGGTGCGACCAGCCACAGGTACAGGGTACCGAAGCAGCCTGCAATCATGGCCGGCATGAAGAAATCGAACATGCCGAACCGGCGCAGGCCCATTTCGGCGGCGACGCTGACCACCAGCAGGTTGGTGGAGGTTCCGATGGTGGTGGACATTCCGCCGACCAGGGTTGCCAGTCCCATGGGCATGAGGATGCCCGACGCGCTGTGGCCGGTGCGGATCGAGACGCTGATCAGGATCGGCAGCAGCAGCACCACGATCGGGGTGTTGTTGACAAAGGCACTGAGCAAACCGGCCAGCACCAGCATCAGCAGCAGCGACAGGCGCGGACTGTGCGACCAGGTTCTTGACAGGAGTCTGCCGACCGGTTCCAGGGCTCCGGTGCGTACCAGGCCATGACCAACGATCATGAGCCCGCAGACGGCGACCAGGGCTTCATGACCGAAGCCGGAGAACAGGTCCACCGCGTGCAGTGTCCCTGTCGCATCCTGGTATGGAAACAGGGAAAAGCCGAGTGTCAGCAGGACCAGCACCAGCAGGCTGGAGGTTTCCAGCGGGATACGTTCACGGGTGAACAGGAACAGGGCGATGACAGTCAGCGTCAGGACTGCGACTGCATGGTGACCGGGGAGTGCAGGCATGCGGAATTCCGGGCGGCTTGATGGATTGCCTAACATAGCAGCGCCGGTGGCTGCATGCGACAGATGCGTCATGCTCCGGTGTGCAGGAGGATAATGGCCGTGGGTGTTTCCGGACCGGCCGGTCTGCCGTTTCCGGTGTTTCCGGTGGTATATGGAAGAAGTGATGGTGCCGAGGAGAGGACTTGAACCTCCACG
>CAZMAK010000005.1:0-33271 GCA_964564245.1 uncultured Ectothiorhodospiraceae bacterium
ATGTGTTAGGCATGCCGCCAGCGTTCAATCTGAGCCAGGATCAAACTCTTCACTTTCAAGTTTGCTTGGTTGCTTTGAGGAGCAACCGGATCCTTGCTCGATGATTACTGTCTAGAATTGACATCCGTTTCCGGATATCCAAGACGCTCTCATCGATATTTGTTGCATACACAACACCTCGACGTAAGCGCCCACACAAATTACCTGATCGAATTTTTAAAGAGCGGTTGCCAGGAACGGTGCCCGACAAGGAGCGCAAATTATACGCGTGAAACCCGAACCGTCAACCATAAAAATGACAAAATAATTACCATTTCTGCGACCGGCTCCGGCGACCCGGCGGCGGCGACAAAGTCATCGGCCGGGCTAACCAGTATAGCCTGAATCAGGCGCCACGGGGGAGAATCATTCCGGTTTTTTATCACCGGTCCGAACGCCGGCCGGGCTCGGGGCGGATCCCGGGCCCTGCTGTTAACCTGCTGTTTATCAAAAGGGTCAACGGATGGTAACGCGCGCGATACGGCGCTTGCCCACCTGGATCACGTGTGTGTTTCCCGCCCGGATCTCCAGATTCCTGTCCTCGACACGGTCACCGTCACAGCGGACGGCGCCCTGGGCAATCAGTCGAAAGGCCTCCGAAGTGCTGCCAACCAGCCCCGCCCCCTTCATCAGGCTGGCGATCCCCAGCCCCCCGTCCTCCCCCGGCAGCGTGACCTCCGGCATCTCGTCCGGCAGAGCGCCTTTCTGGAACCTGGCAATGAACGCGGCCTGGGCCGCCTCGGCCGCAGCCCGGTCATGAAACCGGGTAACAATCTCCTGGCCCAGCTGGAACTTGATATCCCGCGGATTGGCGCCTTCTCCCACGCTCCGGCGCAGGGCCTCGATTTCGCCCATCGGGCGGAAACTGAGCAGCTCGAACCAGCGCCACATCAGCTCATCGGAAATGGACATCAGCTTGCCGAACATATCCTCCGGTGCCTCGTTGATGCCGATGTAGTTGTTCAGTGATTTCGACATCTTCTGGATCCCGTCCAGCCCTTCCAGGATCGGCATGGTCAGAATCGTCTGCGGTCTTTGTCCATAGTGTTTCTGCAGTTCGCGCCCGACCAGCAGGTTGAATTTCTGGTCGGTCCCGCCCAGCTCGACATCGGCGCGCATCGCCACCGAGTCATAGCCCTGGATCAGCGGGTAGAGAAACTCATGCACTGCAATCGGCTGGTTGCCGGCGTAACGCTTGCTGAAATCATCGCGCTCGAGCATGCGCGCGACGGTATATCTGGCGGCTACCTGGATCAGGTCTGCCGCATTCATCTCGCCCATCCACTGCGAGTTGAACAGCACCGTGGTCTTTTCAGGGTCAAGGATCTTGAAGATCTGGTGTTCGTAGGTGGCCGCATTCTGCAGCACGTCCGCGCGGGTCAGCGGCTTGCGTGTCACGTTCTTGCCGGTTGGATCACCGATCATCCCGGTAAAGTCACCGATCAGGAACAGCACCTCGTGACCCAGTTCCTGGAACTGGCGCAGCTTGTTGATGAGGACGGTATGCCCCAGGTGCAGATCGGGTGCAGTCGGATCGAAACCCGCCTTCACCCGTAACGGCTCGCCGGTCCGCATCCGCTCCACCAGCTCGCTCTCCACCAGCAATTCCTCGGCGCCGCGCCGGATCAGGGCCAGTTCTTCTGACATCGACATCTGTGACTACCCCCTGCAAACCAGTATCCGAGGAAGATTACCATAGAGATGTCGGCCGGGACGGCCGGTTGGCCCGCGCAGGGGCTACCGGGACGGAAAACCACTTTTAAAGATCCTCCCTGCCCGCGGCGATAAAGCATCAGCAGCCTGTTGACCGGAGGACGGTCTGCGTTTAACTTACACCAAACTGTAACAAGGGCTTAGCGTGATACGACAGTCCATCATCAACCGAGACATCAAGTCGCTGAACACGGCAGGCTTCATGGGCCGTCACTGGCTGAATCCGGCCTACCTGCTCAGCGCCGCCGCCGTGGCGCTTGTCGGCCTCACCCTGTTGTCGCTCAACCCGGAGCCTGCACAGGCCACCCGTCACAGCGCACTGATGATTCCGGGCCAGTCAGCGGACGCCACCCGGACCGGCACGGCGGATGCCCTGGCTTCTCTCACGGCCGACTCGGCCGCCGCGGACCTCAGTGGCCGGACCGTTACCCTGGACATACCGGCCACCTCCGCCGAACCCCGACCCGCCGCCCCTGCGGAGGAACACTGGCAGGAGGTCACCGTCAGGAACGGCGACAGCCTGGCAGCCATCTTCTCGCACCTCGGCATCCCCCCGCAGGATCTGCAAAACCTGCTGGACCAGGGCGGCGCAACCGGGAACCTGAAGAAGATTTTCCCCGGTCAGACACTGCGCATCCTCACCGGTGACGCGAACAAACTGGTCAAACTGAGTTATCCGATCGACCGCCTCAACACCCTCGAAGTTGTCCGCAATGGCGATGACTTCAATGTAAGCACCGTCACACAAACCCCCGAATTCCGCACCAGGACCGCAAGCGGAACCATCGAAAGTTCGCTGTTCCTTGCCGCCGCCAGGGCCGGACTCTCGGACAGTATGACCATGGAGCTGGCCGGGATCTTTGGCTGGGATATCGACTTTGCACTGGATATCCGGGAAGGCGACAAGTTCACCGTCATCTACGAAGACATGTACGTGGACGGCGAAAGCATCGGCAACGAGACGATACTGGCCGCCGAGTTCATCAACCAGGGCAGGCGCTACCAGGCCATCCGCTATACCGATTCAGGCGGCAAGACCGACTACTACTCACCGGATGGCAAAAGCATGCGCAAGGCCTTCCTGCGCACACCTGTCGAATTCACCCGCATCAGCTCCGGGTTCACCATGGGACGCTTTCACCCGATCCTGAACAAGATTCGCGCCCACAAGGGCGTAGACTACGCCGCACCTACCGGCACCCCGATCAAGGCAACCGGTGACGGCAAGATCACGTTCCGCGGCCGAAAGGGGGGCTATGGCAACGTCGTTATCCTGCAGCATGGCGCCAGGTACAGCACCCTGTACGGTCACATGTCAAAATTCCGTGGTGGTCTGGCCGTTGGCAGTCGCGTCAGGCAGGGACAGGTCATCGGTTACGTCGGCATGACCGGCCTGGCCACCGGCCCGCACCTGCATTATGAATTCCGGATCGACGGCGTACACCGCGACCCGCTACGGGTGAAACTGCCAGGCGCCGAACCGCTTGGCAACAAGTACCGGGACGACTTCAACAGCAAGGCAAAGGCACTGATCGCCAAGCTTGACCTGATCCGCGATGTTCAGGTTGCCGCAACGGAATAACCCCCCTGCCGTCTTGCGGCGGACACCTGCCGCACTTCCACCCGTACCGTGACTGACCGCATCGATCAGCTGCAGCCGGCACACGGCGGGGCCGGACTCTTCATCGGGTTGATATCCGGAACCAGCATGGACGGCATTGACGCCGCACTGCTCCGCTGTACCACCGACCGGCCGGTACTGCTGGCAACGCGTGGTTTCCGCTACCCGGCCGGACTTCGTCACCGGCTGGCAGCCGCCTCACAGCTCGACAATCCCCGTGCGGCAGACCTGACCGCACTGGATGACGACGTCGGCAGGGCATTTGCCGCCGCCGCCAATGCCCTGCTGGAGCAGGCGCAGGTACCGGCCGGCAACGTCACTGCAATCGGCAGCCACGGCCAGACGATCCGGCACGAACCGGAGGCACCCGCACCCTACACCCTGCAAATCGGCAATCCACAGCTGATCCGCCAGCTGACCGGGATCGATGTGGTAGCGGACTTCCGCCGCCCGGACATCGAGGCCGGTGGCCAGGGCGCCCCCCTGGTACCGGCCTTCCACCATGCGGTGTTTGCCTCGAACCAGGAACCGCGCGTGGTGCTGAACATCGGCGGAATCGCGAATATCACGATTCTGCCGGATACCTGTGTGGATCGTGTGACCGGTTTCGACAACGGCCCGGGGAACACGTTGATGGACGCCTGGGCACGCCAGGTACTCGGTGCGGACATGGACGAATACGGAAATTTTGCCGCGTCCGGCGTGATCAGCGAACCGCTGCTGGAGCGCCTGCTGCAGGACGACTATTTCAGCCGGCCACCGCCCAAGAGCACCGGACCGGAATATTTCAACCTGGAATGGGTGATGTCCCGCACGGCGGACACGCCCCTGCCCGCGCAGGACGTCCAGGCGACACTCTGCGAACTCACGGCAGCAAGCATTGCAGCCGACATCCACCGCTACGCACCCGCCACCGCCCGTCTGCTGGTCTGCGGCGGTGGCGCGCACAATCGATTCCTGATGCAGCGCCTGGCCGGCCACCTGCCGGGGATCGCGGTGGGGACCACGCAGGACTTCGGTATCGATCCGGACTGGGTGGAGGCGGCCGCCTTCGCCTGGCTGGCCAGCCAGCGTCTGGCCGGCAGGCCGGGCAACCTGCCGGCCGTGACCGGTGCACGGGCAGCTGTCCTGCTTGGCCGCATTTTCAGCGGCACAGCCGGCCGCTGATGATCCTTCAGCGCTCGCCCAGCGGCGTGTAGGAACGCGGCTCCGATCCGATGTAGATCTGCGTCGGGCGGAAGATGCGGTTCTCCGATACCTGTTCGCGCCAGTGCGCCAGCCACCCGGCGGTACGGGCAATGGCGAACAGCGAGGTGAACTGATCGGTAGGGAAACCCATCTCGCGATAGAGAATCCCCGAGTAGTAATCGATATTGGGATAAACGCCTTTCGGCGCGAGCCGTTCCTCGCAGGCCTCCTCCAGCGCCAGGGCCGTCTCGAAGATCGCACTGGTCGTTCCGCGTGACTGCGCCAGTTCCATCATCATCTTCTGTAACTGGATGGCGCGAGGGTCCTTTACCTTGTACTCGCGATGTCCCATGCCCCAGATCACCTCTTTGGCGGCCAGTTTTCTATCCAGCCAGCCACGCGCGTCTTCCGGTCTGCCGATTTCCCCCAGCATGCGCACCACGCGCTCGTTTGCGCCACCGTGCAGGGGTCCGGCCAGCGTGCCGATTGCTGCAGCGATGACGTAGGAAGGCATGGCGAGCGTCGAGCCGGCCACCATGGCGGCGAACGTGGAGGCATTGATGGTGTGTTCGGCGTGCAGCACGAAGCAGGCGTCCATGATCCGCGCCATCACCGGATCGGGCTCCTGGCCATTGAAGAACATATAGAGAAAATTGGCCGCGTAGCTGAGATCGGTGCGCGGGCGTACCGGATAATTGCCCAGGCGCATCTGCTGCCACATCGCCACCAGCGTCGCCATGCGCGCGAGAATGCGGATGGACTGGCCGTGCACGTAGCGTGCACTCTCGTCACCCGGGCTGCGGATCTGTACCGGTACGTCGTTGGGATAGAACATACCAAGACTTGCTACCGCGGTCTGCAGCATCTCCATGGGGTGACCGGTAATCGGCAGCGACTTCATGATGTCGTGCACGTTGTATTTCACACTGCGGTGCTCGCGCAGCTGGGCGTCGAACTCCGCCAGCTGCACCGGCGTGGGTAACTCGCCATCCAGCAACAGGTACGCGGTCTCCTCGAAGCTGCTGTGCTCGGCCAGGTCAACGATCCGGTAACCGCGATAGGTCAGGACACCCTGCTTTCCGTCCAGGTAGGAAATTGCCGATCTGGTGGCCGGAACACCTTCCAGCCCGGGTTGAAAAGTATTCACCGTGTCACCCCTGACGCTCTCGCTGGCGCACTGCACCCGTTCAGCACAGTCCGGTTACTACCAATGAAAAGGGGGCGTGACCGCCCCCTGGCTACCGAGCAGAGGCTCGTCTCAGACTGAAAACGAGGAACCGCACCCACAGGTGGTCGTGGCGTTCGGATTCCTGACCACAAACTGCGCCCCTTCCAGGCCTTCAGTGTAGTCCACCTCGGCACCCGTGAGGTACTGGTAGCTCATTGGATCCACCACCAGCGCGACACCGCCATTTTCGATGACGAGGTCGCCATCCGTGACGTTTTCATCGAACTGGAAGCCATACTGGAAACCCGAGCAGCCACCGCCGGAGATGTAGATCCGCAGCTTGAGACCGGAGTTTTTCTCTTCCTCGATCAATTGCTTGACCTTGCCCGCCGCCGCGTCGGTGAAGGTGATGTCAATCTCGTTGTCGGCTGCCACCTGGTTCATTTCCTGTTCCGTCCCGGTTAATCATGAAACTGCGGGAAGTATGTCATTACCCGAGTAAATTGGTCAAGTATCGGAATCTGCCGCATCATCCACTGTGACCGCAGGGGATTATGGGACAGGCTCTAGTCCTTACCGACCGTGCTGTCCACGCTTTCCCGTTCAAAGCTGATCACGGATGTGGATTTCTCGGTCTGGTGGAACAGGCTGCCGTTCACCGCCCCACCCATGGCCATCTCGATCAGGTTGTAATACACATCCCCGTTGACCTCCGCCCTGGAGGCAAGTTCGATACGCTCGTCAGAACGCACATCGCCCGCCACGCGTCCGTTCAGGATGACCGTCGGCACACACACGTCGCCCTCGATACTGCCATGTTCGCTGACCGTCAGCACCGAGGCAGAGCCGGCCTCCGCAATGATGTTTCCCTTGATCCTGCCGTCGATATGCAAGCCGCCACTGAAGTGCACATCGCCCTCGATCCGGGTCTGTTGACCGATGATGGTATCGACCTTTGCACTACTGCTCTTCGGTTTTTTGCCTTCACCAAACATAAGTTTCTCCTTCAGCCCGCGCACACTCAGGGCCAGTTGAATTTCTGAACCACGGGCGCCTGCACACCCTTGCCTGTTGGCGTTACCGTCAACTCGACATGATCCGGCACAAACCCCTCGGGCAGCCTGACCTCACCCGCGAGATCCTGGAAGTATCGGAACCGGAACTTCAGTTGAGCGGTTTCCGGCTCCGTCACCCCGGCCAGTCCCAGCTCTGCCGGGACGCCATCCCGGGTGCCGGCAATCTTCCAGTCGACTACGCCACTGATGAACCGGTCGTTGTGCTTCAGCTGGGTCAGCACCAGGTCATAGTGGAACTCACCGGCGGCCAGCCCGGCTTCCAGCGCAAAGCGGTGAATCCGCAGGCCCGGGTTGACATCGCCCGGCGCCACGATCCCGCGATAAAACTCGACCTCCTCGCGGGCCGCCTGCAACTCGTCTTCCAGTTGCGCCAGGTCCGACTTTACGGCCTGCGCCGCCTGTTGATCAATCTGGCTGGAACGCTCCAGGATTGCAAGCTTCTCAACCATCTCATTGTTTTCACTGGTTAACTTCCTGAGTTTACGCCCCAGCGTACTGTTATCGGCACGCACCTGGGCGAGCTCGATCACACCGTGCAGCTTGCCGATGTCATAGACCTCCCAGCCACCGGCAATCAACAGTACGAAAACGGCCAGCAACGCAAGTTGCCACCTGCGAGGCTTCATGGCGCCGGTCCTGCCCCAGTATGGCCGGACTTCAGTCGCATGCGTGGTGGCAGTTCACAAAATCGCAGACCGGCCATGTCAGGGCAGCAGCGCAACCGCCGACAGGCCGGATTGTTCGGGCAGGCCAAACATCACGTTCATGTTCTGGATCGCCTGCCCGGCCGCCCCCTTCACCAGATTGTCGATCACGGAGAGCACGACGACGATCTCCCCCGCCTGCGGGCGATGCACCGCGATGCGGCAATGATTGGCTCCACGCACGCTGCGTGTCTCCGGGTGTGAGCCGGCAGGCAGGACATCGACAAACTGCTCCGGCCCGAAGCGCGCCTCGTACAGGGCCTGCAGATCACGCTCGGTATCGCGCAACCGGGCATAGAGCGTGGCGTGGATACCGCGAATCATCGGCGTCAGGTGCGGGACAAAGGTCAGTCCGACCGGTTGCCCGGCGGCCTGCTCCAGCCCCTGGCGGATTTCGGGCAGGTGCCGGTGGCCGGGTACGGCATAGGCCTTGAAGTTCTCTCCCGCCTCGCAGAACAGGAAACCGGTGGCCGGTTTGCGTCCGGCGCCGCTGACCCCGGACTTCGCATCCGCCACCAGGTATTCCGGATCGACCAGCCCCTCCTCCAGCAGGGGCAGAAAGCCAAGCTGCACGGCGGTCGGGTAGCATCCCGGATTGGCCACCAGCCGGGCATCGGCGATGGCGGAGCGATTCACCTCGGTCAACCCGTAGACGGCCTCCTGCAACAGCTCCTTGCAGGCATGTGGCATGCCGTACCAGTGTTCCCAGTCCTGCGGGTCCTGCAAGCGGAAATCGGCCGCCAGGTCGATGACCCGTACACCGGCCGCAAGCAGGCCGGGTACCAGCTGCATCGCCGTGCCGTTGGGCGTCGCAAAGAACACCAGGTCACAACCTTCCAGTTCCCCGCCGCCTGGCTCGCTGAAGCACAGCTCCGTTACCCCGCGCAGGTTGGGGAACAGGTCCGCCACCGGTCGGCCCGCCTCGGAGCGTGAGGTAACCACCGTCAGCTCCACCTGTGGATGGCCGGCGAGCAGGCGCAGCAACTCCACTCCGGTATACCCGGTTCCGCCTACCACACCTGTCTTGATCGTCATGGGCATCTTCTACAGTAATTGTACCGGCCAGGCAAAGCCCCCTGGCCACGGCGTCGGGGTCCGGCACCGGACAACCGTGGCGTGACAAACGGCGGAGGACGGACAGCAACTTGCTGAATCGTAATCACACAGGGTATCGTTCACAACCCATGCGATCGATTGTCCTGCAATGTTCAAGCACCTGAATTCAACCGGCCGGGACCTGCTTTCCCCGGATGCCTGGAAGACGCGCTTCGTGTTCTGGTGCGGCGCCATCGCGGTAGGGCTGATCTCCACCGCCTTTGCCCTGGCCTCCGAACAGGCCAACGGCGGCTTCCATCACCTGATCAGTCACTGGACCTATGCCCCGCTGCTCGTGTGCCCGCTCGGCCTGGCCGGCGTGGCCTGGCTGACGCAGCGTGTTTTCCCCGGTTCGCAGGGCAGCGGCATCCCGCAGTCGATTGCCGCGCTGTCCATGTCGGAACACAGCGTCCGCGTCCGGGTACTGTCGATCCGGATCGCCATCGGCAAGATCCTGCTGACGCTGGTCGGTCTGCTTGGCGGCGCATCCATCGGTCGCGAAGGCCCCACCGTCCACATCGGCGCCTCGATCATGTTCTCGCTGGGACGCTTTGCCCGGTTCCCGATGCATTACATGGACCGCGGGCTGATCCTGGCCGGCGGCGCGGCCGGGATTGCGGCCGCGTTCAACACCCCGCTGGCCGGGATCCTGTTTGCCATCGAGGAAATGAACAAGAGTTTCGAGGAACGCACCAGCGGCACCCTGCTCACGGCCGTCTTCCTGGCCGGCGTCACCACGGTGGCCATCCAGGGCAACTATGTCTACTTCGGTGCCAGCTCCGCCACACTGACGCCGGCGCAATCGGTCAAGCCGATCCTGATCTGCGGCATTTGCGGCGGCCTGCTGGGTGGTTTGTTCAGCCAGGCGCTGATCTGGGGCAACCGCCGCCTGGCCATGACGGCCAGGCGGCACCCGGTCCTGCTGGCCGCAGTCTGCGGGCTGGTCATCGCCGTGACCGGCATGCTCAGCGGGAACCTGACCTTCGGCACCGGCTACAAGGAAGCAAGTATGCTCATCAGCGGGGAGGCGGCACTGCCGGCAAGTTATCCGTTCCTGAAGATACTGGCCACACTGGGATCCTATCTCAGCGGCATTCCCGGCGGCATTTTCTCCCCCTCACTGGCGACCGGCGCCGGCCTCGGCTCCACGCTGTCGTCGTTCATGCCTGGTGTTGCCCTGGGGGCCGTCATCACACTCAGCATGGTCGGCTATTTCACCGGTGTGGTGCAGACGCCCATCACCGCCATGGTCATCGTGATGGAGATGACCAGCGACACGGGTCTGGTATTGCCGTTGATGGCGACGGCCTTCCTTGCCTACCTCACCTCACGGCTGGTCTGTCCGGAGTCCATCTACTCGGCACTGGCAAAGGAATTCCTGCCCACTATCGGCCAGAAAACGGAGAAAACCGGCACGGATGGCGCACCGCCGGCCGGTGAAGCCCGGCCTCCGGTCAATTCTTGACCAGCTTGAGGAATTCCGAGCGGGTCCGGTCATCGCTGCGGAACGAGCCCAGCATCATCGAGGTCGTCATCATGGAATTCTGCTTTTCCACACCGCGCATCATCATGCACAGGTGCTGCGCCTCGATGATCACGCCCACTCCGGCGGGGCGAATGGCGTCCATCAGCGTGTCGGCGATCTGCTTGGTCAGGTTTTCCTGGATCTGGAAGCGCCTTGCGTACATCTCGACGATCCGTGCGATCTTCGACAGGCCAATCACCTTGCCGGTCGGGATATAGGCTACGTGGCACTTGCCGATGAAGGGCAGCAGGTGATGCTCGCAGAGTGAATACAGCTCGATATTCTTCACCACGATCATCTCTTCGTTGTCCGAATCGAAAATCGCCCTGTTGATTACCTCGTCGACCGTCTGCCGGTAACCGTGCGTCAGGTATTCCATGGCCCTGGCGGCACGCTCCGGGGTCTTCAACAGACCTTCACGACGGGAATCCTCACCCACGCCACTGATGATCTGCTCATACAGGGCAGCCAGTTCATCCATTGCTCTTCTCCCGTGGTTAACGCGGTCCGTCTACAGGAATTTCCTGGCCATGCCAAGCAGATCGTCCAGCACGGAGCCGTCCTTGTCCGCGTCCAGGAACTGCGTCAGCAGGCCACCGATACCGGCATCCCCTGCCGCCCCGGAGAGGCCGGCCGGAAGGTTCTGCGCGGTGGCATGCCTGCTCACGGCGCCCATCACCAGCGTGGCAATGACCGGCAGCATCTTTTTCAGTAATCCGCTATCCAGGCCGGTCTGCGCGGCCGCGCGGCCGGCCAGGTTGCGGCTGGCCTCCTTGCTGCCAAGCAGGTGTCCCAGGATGGCATTGCCTTCCCCGGTCACCGTGTGCACCGGTGCCGCCCCGGGCTGTTCGAGGTAGCGCTGGTGCTGACCGCCGGCCAGCGCACCGAGCAGGTTCTCCAGACCATTCTGTTGCGACAGGTTGTTCTGCATACCGCGCGCCAGGGCCGGTACCAGGGCCGAGAGGGCATTTTTCGCATCGCCTTCACTGACCCCGAAGGTCGAGCTCAGTTGTTTCAGTGCCGGGGTACCCTGCGCATCCAGCAACATACTCAGCAGGTTCATAATGTAATACTCCGTGTAATCGAAACCATACATTGGCAGGCAGGCCGCCGGACCCGCACCGAAGGCGACCGCCCTTACCGGTACAGCGTAGCATGTATCCGGATCCACCCACCTGCGTCACGCCCCTGCGGATCGTGGTGTGTCCAGTGAATGACACCGCCGCGTTCATTCCACTCGTAGCGTCCGCGCAGGACCACGCTATCACCCACCGCCAGCGGAACACGCCCGGCCAGGTCGATATTGTGCGCCACCAGGACGGTCAGGCCATGGCCGGTATCCAGGATGAAACGCTGGTGCCGCGAGCCCTCGTTATCATCGGCCAGCAGGCGCTGGACGCTGCCCTGTGCCTCCAGCCACACGCCGGAACGCCGGGACGCATAGGCGGTCTGCACAGCGTCGCCGGCCACCCGCCCGGCGCTGACGTTCGCCGGCCTTGCGCCCGGGCCGTAGTGCTGCCACGCCAGCACGGCCAGCACCACCAGCACGGTTGCCAGTGATTTGCGGGTGAGTGGCTTGCGCGCGGGCATCCGTGTCTGGGTGTGGCGGTTCAGCCCTTGAGAATGGAGCCGAGTATGCCGCGCACGATGCTGCGCCCGAGTGAACTGCCGACGGAACGCACCACGCTCTTGACCATGGCCTCGACCACACCCTGGCGGTTGCTGTGGCTCGTGCCCGCCCCGGCCTTCCTGTCTGCCTTGTCCTGGGTGGGCGAGGCCGCGGCTGCCCGGTCTGCCCGCTCCTTCAGCATCTCGTAGGCGGATCGGGAATCAACGGACTGGTCGTATCGCTTGCCCAGCAGGCTCGCCGCAATCACCGCCGCACGCTCGGCCGGCGTGACCGGTCCCATCCGCGATGCCGGCGGCCGGATCAGGGTGCGTTCGACCATGCCCGGCGTACCCTTGCCGCCGAGCATGGAAACCAGCGCCTCGCCGACCCCCAGTTCCTTGATGACCTCGCCCGCATCGAACGCCGGGTTGGGACGAAAGGTCTCGGCGGCGGCACGCACGGCCTTCTGGTCCCGCGGGGTAAACGCCCGCAGGGCATGCTGGATACGGTTGCCCAGCTGGCCGAGGATGGCATCCGGGATATCCAGCGGGTTCTGCGTGACAAAGTAGACACCAACGCCCTTGGACCGGATCAGCCGGACGACCTGTTCGATCTTCTCCAGCAGTGCCTTCGGTGCATCATCAAACAGCAGGTGCGCCTCGTCGAAGAAAAACACCAGCCGCGGTTGCTCCGGATCACCGATCTCCGGCAATTCCTCGAACAGCTGTGACAGCAGCCAGAGCAGAAAAATGGAATAGAGACTCGGGTTGCGCATCAGGCGATCGGCGGCAAGGATATTGATGTTGCCATAGCCGCCCGCGCCGTTGCGCATGAAGTCCAGCAGGTCGAGGGCCGGTTCGCCGAGGAACTGCTCGGCGCCCTGCTCCTCCAGCACCAGCAGGCGCCGCTGGATCGCACCGATCGATGCCGCGGCGATATTGCCGTACCTGAGCTGGAGGTCCCTGGCATTCTCGCCGGCGAACACCAGCAGTGCGCGCAGATCCTTCAGATCCAGCAGCAGCATGCCATTGTCATCCGCCAGTTTGAAGACGGCATACAACACCCCTTCCTGCGTGTCGTTCAGCTCCAGCAGCCGGGACAGCAGCAACGGGCCCAGCTCCGACACTGTCGCCCGTACCCGATGCCCCTGTTCACCGAACAGGTCCCAGAACACCACCGGAAACGCCTCGAAGTGGTAATCCTCGAGGCCGATGGTGGCAGCACGTTCGCGTAACTTCGGATGTTCCGTACCCGGCTGGCTCAGCCCGGCCAGGTCGCCCTTCACATCCGCCATGAACACCGGCACACCGCGCCGCGAGAAATCCTCGGCCAGGATCTGCAGCGATACCGTCTTGCCGGTCCCGGTGGCGCCGGCAATCAGACCGTGCCGGTTGGCCAGCCGCGGCAGCAGGTACACCGGATTTTCGCCCTTGCCGATGAAGATACCCTGGTCTGTGGTCATGCTCGGTACCCCGGTTGTTTCAGACATGTGCAGTGCCGCCGGGTGGATTGGCCAGGCGGTCGATGATGCGGCCGTACTCACGACCCAGTGATTTGAGTTCTTCCAGCTCCATCATGGACGGAGGCTGATTCGAGGCACTGATGTCGCGCTGGATCTTCCGGATACGGTTCACGACCCGCTCCAGCTCGTGCACGTAATCCACGGCAGTTCCGGCCCCGTCGTTCATTCCAGCGCCTCGCGCAGTTGCTGCGCAGCCTGTTCCGGGCTGATGGTGGTGACGAACAGCCCGGAACCGAGTTCGAAGCCGGACGGGATCGAGGTACGCGGACAGATTTCCATGTGCCAGTGATAGCTGGCATCACAGTTCTGCAGCGTCTCGCAGCGTGGCACGGAATGAAAATAGTAATTGTACTGCGCTCCGCCCAGCACCCGGTCGAGCCGCTGCATGGTGCGTTTCAGCACACCGGCGAAATCCGCCATATCTTCCGGCGTGGCGTTCATGAAATTACTGTTGTGCTGCAGCGGGAGGATGTGCACCTCCCACTCGTAGCGGCTGGCAAACGGCTTGATGGCGATAAAACGTTCACTGCGCTCGACCACATACTGGCCCACGTCCACCTTGCGGCGCACCTCGCCGGACTCGCGATTGTAGATCGTGGCCTCGTAGGTCAGCGCCTCGTCGATCAGGCTGCAGAACACACACTGGTGATGCTTCGCGTAGTACGCCTGGCTGCAGGCCACCTCGTTGTAGACATTCTCCGGAATGATCGGCATGGCGATCAGCTGGCTGTGGGTGTGCTTGATGCTGGCCCCGGCCGCGGCGCCGAAGTTCTTGAATACCAGCACGTAACGGATCCGCTGGTCCGAATGGAACAGTGCCTCCATGCGTTGCCGGTAGGTACCCAGCAGTAATTCCAGGTGTGGCTGCGACATTTCATGGATCTCGATGCCATGGTGATGGTGATCGATGATCACCTCATGATGACCGTAGCCGTCCATCACCTGCTGCATGCCGAAACTGATGTTGTTGCGGTCACTCTCCGTACCCAGCACCGGAAACAGATTCTGCACGGCGCGCACCTCCCATTCCTGCTCCGAGGGCAGCGCGAGGATGGTGGGCGGGGTCATCTGTTCGTTGCCACGGCAGAACGGGCAGGTCTCCACGTGCCTGCGGCCGTCGTGAGGTATGCGCGCTTCCTGTTCCCGCGGCCGCAGGCCCCGTGCGGTGGCCACCAGTACCGACTCGGAGGGTACGACGGGGTTGATGCGGATCTCCCTTACCGGGTTGTCTGAACTCACGTACGTCATCCTTCTGTGCTGAAACTGCGGAGGCGAATTCCGGGGTATTCTAACGCAGGAATCCGGTGACAGGCGGCCGCCTGTCGTAAATTGCCGGCGCTTGAACAAGCGTTGTTGTCATTGTTAAATACCCGTCCCGGCCGGCTCCATCTGTCTCCCGGCACGGTGTCCAGGCACAGCGCCAGCGAGAAGATGCGGCACCACCGGCACGCCCAACCCACCCGTCGAGGATTTCGGCATGAGCTATAAAATCGAAGAAATAGAAGGCATTGGACCGGTGTATGCCGGAAAGCTGGAAGTGGCGGACATCAGGACGACCGATGACCTGCTGAAACAGTGCTGCGACCCGGGCGGTCGCAAGGCGGTTGCATCCAGTACCGGGCTGAATGAGTCACAATTGCTCAAGTGGGCCAACCTGGCGGACCTGATGCGAATCTCCGGCATCGGCTCCGAGTATTCCGAACTGCTCGAGGCGGCCGGCGTGGACACGGTGAAGGAACTGCGCAACCGGGTTGCCGCCAACCTTGCAGCCAGAATGGCCGAGGTCAATGCGGCCCGGAAACTGACCCGTACCGTGCCGAGCGAAAAGGTGGTCAGCGGCTGGATCGAACAGGCCAGGACCCTGGATCCACTGATCAGTCACTAGACCCGTCGCGCGGCGCCGGGCCGGTGCTGCTTCCCGGCGTCGCTTGCGGCCGGTCACCTGCGTCCGTTCCGCCGGCGCTCCTGCGCTCTGGAAACATCAGGCTGCGCAAGCGCCGCCGGCCCGCCGCATCTGTTATCGCCCCGGTCAGCAGGGACAGCGCCAGCCCGCCCAGCAGCGACAGCACCAGGTAGTGCGCATGCCAGGTAAAGACAAACGCCGGCACGGGAAAACCGGCGCGCAGCATGTCAAACCCCGTCTGGAAATCCTGCAGCAGGCTGCCGGACTCGCGCGGCAGGACAAGACCTGCCTTGTCGGTCAGAAACCAGGTGACCCAGCCGGCGAGAAATACCAGCACAGTCGCTCGCAACATTGCCTCACCCCGGATACAGAAAAAAGGCGGCCAGGATCACGCCTGGCCGCCTGTATGCAATCTCCGTTCGCCCCGGAATTACTGGGACGGCATCGCCCCGTCGGCGGCGTCCTTTGCCTTGGCCGCGGCATCGGCAGCCGCATCCTTGGTCGCATCGACGGCTTCACCCGCCATCTCGCCAGCCTTGTCCATCGCGCTACCTGCCGCTTCACCAGTTGCAGAGGCCGCATCGGATGCTGCGTCACCGGTACTTTCCTCTGCCGCCCCGGCAGCGGGCTCGCTGGCCATACCGGTATCCTCGTGATTCATTTCAGCCGCCGGTTGCATGGTGGTGTCCGTGGTATCCATCGCCTTCTCGGTCATACCCGGACCGGCATCGCCGGAGGCGGAATCATCCTTGTCACCGCAAGCGGTGAGTGCAAGGGCCATACAGGCTACAAGAATCAGTTTTTTACTCATGGCGCTACTCCTTTACTTCAGGTGGTTGGAATAAATCCGGTCAATCAAGCGGCGAGGTGCAGAACTTGCAGCGCTTCGCGGCGATCGGGATTTCAGACATACATTGCGGACATGCCCTGGTTTCCGGCGGCTTCGGCGGCGGCGGTGGCTGCAGCTTGTTCATCGCCTTGATCAGCAGGAAAATGGCAAAAGCCACGATCGTGAAATCGAGAACGGTATTGATGAACACACCGTAGTTCAGTGTCGCCGCTCCGGCTTTCTGCGCGGCTGCGAGGGTGGGATAGTGCTCCGAGCCCAGATTGATAAACAGGTTACTGAAATCCACACCGCCCATCAGCTTGCCGAGAGGGGGCATCAGCAGATCCTTGACAAAGGAAGTCACGATCTTGCCAAATGCCGCACCGATCACGATACCTACCGCCATGTCGACGACATTGCCGCGCATGGCAAATTTCTTGAATTCCTCGAACATCTGCGCCTCCCTGGCCAGACAGTCAATGACAAACAACCGGCCGCGCGCCTATTATATAAACACACATGCAATTTTCTCGATTTTTTATTTCTTTATTTTCTTTTTATTTACATTGACTTGAACAAACGTGTCGCCATCTGGATACACCTTGCCGGTGCCGGAATGCTCGTTTCATCCGGCAAAACCCCGCCGCTGATGAACACACGGGCCTGACTGCGGTCGCACCGGCATGGATATTACGCAAACCATCGCACTGACCATGGGGGTCGGCTGGGCCAGCGGCATCAACCTCTATGCCGCCATCCTGATGCTCGGCTACATGGGCAGCACCGGCAACATTACTCTGCCACCGGACCTGCAGATCCTGACCGACCCGATGGTCATGCTTGCCGCGGGCCTGATGTACTGCGTGGAATTTTTCACCGACAAGATTCCGGGCGTCGATACCGGCTGGGATGGCCTGTCGACGTTCATCCGCATACCGGCCGGGGCCATTCTCGCCGCCGGCGCCATCGGTGATGTCACACCGGCCGCTCACCTGGCCGCCGCGATTGCAGGGGGCACGCTTGCGGCCGGCAGCCATATGACCAAGGCCGGCACCCGTGTGCTGATCAACGCCTCGCCGGAACCCTTCTCGAACTGGCTGGCCTCGATCGGGGAAGATGTCGCGGTCATCGCAGGGCTGTGGACCGCGCTGTACAATCCCGTGCTGTTTATCGTCCTGCTGGTTTTGTTTATCCTGCTGATGATCTGGTTGCTGCCGAAACTGTGGCGCGGCATCCGGCGCGTTGGCGGATTCATCGGCCGGCTGTTTACCGGTAAGCCGGCCGCAGGTGACCCGCCTGCCGTCAGCAACGACCGCAAGGAATCCCCATGAAGGCAGTCCTCCTCACCGTGCTCGGCGCCGCACTGCTTGGCGTGCTGGCCTGGTCCTGGCTGTCCCCGACCGGTCCGCGGGAAAGACCGGACATCAGCCTGTCCGCCATCGACGGCAGGCAACTGAAACTTGCCGATTATCGCGGCCGGCCGCTGCTGGTGACCTTCTGGGCGACCACCTGCCCCGGGTGTCTCGATGAAATGCCGCAGCTCGTCGACCTGTACCGGGAACTCGCACCGCAGGGGCTGGAAATCATCGGCATCGCGATGGACTACGATCCGCCCGACCAGGTACTGGCCATGCGCAATGCACGCGGGATCCCCTATCCGATCGCGCTCGACATTCACGCCGATGCGGCACGCGCCTTCGGCGATGTACGCCTGACACCGACCTCGTTCCTGATCGCCCCGGACGGGCACATCGCTTACCGGAAGACCGGCACGATGAATTTTCCACGACTGCGCAAGGATATCCTGGACATGCTGCAACAGACGCGCGCCGGCAGGCCCTGTGCAGACCGGGACGGGAGATTCAACGCATGCTATGGCTGAAGGCGTGGCATATCATCTTCATGGTGACCTGGTTCGCCGGCCTGTTTTACCTGCCGCGGCTGTTTGTCTACCATGCCGATGCCACGGACGAGACCAGCCATGCCCGCTTCATCGTCATGGAGCACAAGCTGTTCATCATCATGACCATCGGCGCGGTACTCACCGCGGTGTTCGGCGTCTGGATGCTGGTGGATTACGCCTGGGCCAGCTGGCATGATTCAGGCTGGCTGACGGTCAAGCTGGTGCTGGTCGGCGCACTGGCGGCGTACCATCTCTACTGCCTGAGAATCATGCGCCAGCTGCGTGACCGGAGCGCACGGCACAGCGCGGTATTTTACCGCTGGATCAACGAAGTCCCGGCCCTGCTGCTGATCGCGATCGTGCTGCTGGTCGTGACAAAACCCTTCTGAAACCCGAGAAAAAGGAAGATCGTCACGGATTCGGTTACACTGAATCAGCCAACGATTTTGCGGAGAATGTCATTATGGCTCGTATCGTCAATTGTGTTGTGCTCAAGCGTGAGGCCGAAGGACTGGAAACCATTCCCCATCCGGGCTCACTGGGTGAGCGGATCTACGAAAACGTTTCCGCGGAAGGCTGGAAGCAATGGCTGGAGCGGCTGACCATGATCATCAATGAAAACGGCCTGAATACGGCGGACCCGAGCAGCATCGAGGTGATCGAACAGCATATGATCGGCTTCCTGTTCGGCGAGGGCGAACAGGGCGGCGTCCCGCAGGGCTTTCGGGCGCCCGGGGCCAAGAAGTAACTCAGTGCCCGCTGCGCCCGTCCTGCAGTCGCAATACGGGTGCTATGACGATTTCCAGCTTTGCGAAGGCCGCGCGCAGCGCGGCCTCTGCCACCGCCGGCCCCGCCCCCCGGGCAAACATGAACCCCAGGTAACTGGCACCCTCCGGCAGCGGTACCAGTTCGTAGCCCTCGCGGATCGCAATCGAGATATCCTCGATACCCGGCACGGCACGTGCCGCGACCAGGCCTTCCACGCGACGCAGGATACCGGCCCCGGGTATCGGCAACATCAGCACACCGGCCGCCCCGCGGGCCGGTGACGCATCCAGCGCTTGTCCGGTTGCATGCGCAATCACCAGTTCCTCCAGCCCGTGTCCGGTGGCGAATTTCAGCAGGCGCGCGCATTCGCCACCGATGGTCCGGGCGGCGACTTCCATCATGACACAGCCCCGGGGTGTGATCCGCAGTTCGGCATGCACCGGTCCCTCCTGCAAACCGAGCGCATGGCAGGCGGTCTCGACACTGGCCAGCACGTCACGTTGCACCGGTCGCGGGTGACGTGACGGCGTGATGTAATAGGTTTCCTCGAAATACGGACCGTCCAGCGGATCGGGCTTGTCAAAGATCGCCAGCGCCGTCAGTTCACCGTTCCGCAACAGCCCCTCCACCGCCACCTCGGGTCCGCCGACAAAGCGTTCCGCCAGCAGGTGCGAGGCGACAAATTGATCGGGGAGGTTTTCGTGCGCCAGAATGGCACGGATCCGGTTCGCGGCAGCCAGCGCCTGCGCCGGGGTATCGGCCCGGATCACGCCCCGGCTGCCGGACAGTGTCAGCGGCTTGAGTACACAGGGCAGGGGCAGTTGCCGCAGCTGTGGCTCCAGTGGTAATGCCAGGTCCACCAGGTGGAATTCGGGCACCCCGGCACCAGCCTGCTGCAGGGCCTGCCGGGACAGATCCTTGCGCTGCGAACGGCGTGCGGCCTGTGGCGGGTTGTGTGGCAGATCCAGTGCCGCTGCAATGCGGCTGCCCAGTTCCACCACGGCATCATCGGTGGCAACCACCCCGCCAAAGGCGCGTTCCCGGTTTGCGGCCAGCAGGACGTCGAGGGCATCGGGCGCATCGAGATCGACATGCAGTCCGCCGGCAATCTCGCTGACCAGTGAGAAACGGCCCTCGGAGGCAATCAGGACGTCAATCCGCAAGTGGCGCGCGGCCGCCAGAAAGGCGGACGTGCGATAACTGTTGGGTGGAGCGATGAGCAGCAGGCGTGGCTTCATGAAGCAATGCGCCGGCAGCGCGGGGCCGTGCCGTTACCGGGAGCGTCAGATCGCTGCCCGGCACCTGCGCAGGAATACAGCGGTCAGCCGCAACCGCCACCGGCCGCGCCACAGGCACCGCAGGTACCGGAACCGCCGGTGATGGAGAACGCATTGTTGAACACGAAACTGGCGCCGGTCGGACGCTCGACATAGTCGATCTCGACACCGCGCAGGAAGTTGAGCGCCACGGCATCGACATAGACGTCAAAGCCCTGTTCCCTGCGCACGCAATCGTACTCGGAACGTGCGTCCGTGAAGGTCATGCCATAGCCCATGCCGCCACAGCCACCGCCGGAGACGAACACGCGAATTGCCTTGAGGTCCTCGTCTTCCACCTGGCTGAACAGTTCGAGCATCTTTTCCCGCGCCGCTGCCGTCAGTGCCAGATCGGATTCCTGTAATTCAACCGCAAAGGGATTTGCTGCCTGTGCCATATCACACCCCGTCCGTCATTGATTTGATCATCTGTCGTTCAATATATAGGCTGGCGAACGTCAATGCCATCCCTCCTGGAAGGGATAGCACCGGACGGAGTCCGCATTACCTAGCATAAACATCAGGTTATAAATCAAGACCAGTAGAACCATTTATTGAATGATAATGATTTGTATTTAGCTTTACGTCCTGTAGAATGATCCTGATCCCGCCCGGCGATCGAGGCTACCCGTCGACCAGACAGCCGCTCCCGGGCCGTGGCAGGCCCGCCACGCGTCCTGGCAGCCGTCGCGCCTGCCGCCGGGAGGTATGATGGCAGCCCGCCGTGTGGAAGGACGGCGGGCCTGGGCAAGCACCATGAAGGCGCCGTTCTCCGTCGGGCGATTGCAGACATGACCATGACCAGACCCGTGCGACCGGTACCGATTTCAACACCCCTGCCCCGGGCCCTGCCTGGCGCTGCGCAGTACCGCCCGGGCAAGGCCCGTACCGTGCGGCTCCGGTAAGCACCCGCCATGTTCCGACTGATCGCACTGATGCTGTTGTTTGTACCCGCCGTGGCCCTGCAGGCCGGCGCGGTATACCAGACGCCACAGGCCTTTCTTGACGAGGTGTTCGACGGCCAGCCACCGGCGGCCGGCGTACTGTGGCTGAACGGCGAGGTACGTGACACCAGCACGGCGATCCTGGGGCACCCCTATCCGGGCCTGCGGATCCGCTACTGGGAAAGACGGCCGCGCAGTGTCTGGATCCTGGAGGAAATCGGCAAGGAAAAACCCATTACCGTCGGCCTGGTCGTGAACGGCAGGACACTGGAGCGGATCCGGATCCTGGAATTCCGCGAGAGCCGCGGCAGTGAGGTACGCTATCCCTTCTTCACGGACCAGTTCACCGGCATCGGACTGGATGCCGGTAACCGGCTCGACCGGAAGGTCGACGGCATCTCCGGTGCCACACTGTCGGTACGTGCCGTGGAGAAACTCGCGCGCCTGGCGCTGTACCTGAACAGCCGGATCGCAAACGCACATGACACGCCATAACAGGACCAGGCCACCGGCCAGGCTGCTGCGCTCACTGTATATCTGGCATCGATATATCGGGCTGGTATCGGCACTGTTTGTGATCGTACTGGCGCTGACCGGCCTGCTGCTGAATCACACGCACGACCTGAAGCTCGACAGCCGTTATGTCAGCAACCCGGAATTGCTCGACTGGTACGGGATTCACGCGCCGGACGGGATCGTCGCCTACCGCACCGCGACACTGACACTCGCCGACCTGGACGGACAGCTCTACATCAACCAGTCGCCGCTGACGGGGGTGAACGGCAGGCTGGATGGAGCCGTGGACTTCCAGGACATGACCATCGTTGCACTGGCAAACCAGCTGCTGCTGCTGACACCCCGTGGTGAGCTGATCGAACGCCTGGACGGCGCGTCCGGCGTACCGGCCGGTATCGAGTCGATCGGTGTGAGTGCGGATCACTCCCTCACCGTGCGCACCGCAAACGGGGATTTCCGGACCAATGCGGAACTGTTGCAGTGGCGGCCGGCGACTGCGGGTCAACCGGTGGACTGGTCGGTTGCCAGCGAACTGACCGCGTCGGAACGACGTGCCCTCGACCAGGCCTGGCGCGGTACGGGGCTGTCTGTGGAGCGCGTGTTGCAGGACCTGCACAGTGGCAGGATCCTCGGCAGGGGTGGCGAATACCTGGTGGACGGCGTCGCACTGCTGTTCCTGGTGCTGGCCGGTAGCGGGACCTGGCTGTGGGGCAGGCGGCGCGCCAGCATGCATACACACCGGCAGAAGCTGAAACACCCGGGCGCAGACGACGGATCCTGAACCAGGGCGTCCGCCCCCCCCGGCGTGCCACGTCCGGCGGTACCGGATGGACCGTTATGCCCGGCCCGCGTACCTGCGCCTGACAGAGCGCAGCCCGAGCGCGCCAATCCCCGCCAGCAGGACCCAGAAGTCGCCGGCATTGGCCGCACGACCGGGGGCCGTGTGCAGGGCACAGGTGAAATAGCCACTGCTGCCGGCATCCTCCCGCCCGATGGGGCTGGAGTAGATTTCCTGGTATCCGGTGGCGCTGTCTCTGTCGGCCCAGACGACCCGGCTGTCGAAATGCGAAAGCCGCACCCAGGCGGCACAGCTCTGCGCGGTGGTACTGAGATTCTCACGCAGCAACACCGTACCGTCGTAGATCAGTTGTGCATGGCGGATCGTGTAGTCACCCACCGGGCAGGCATTGTCATCGAAATCCATGTAAAAGAGATCCAGGCGCCGGTCCAGGCCGATGCGGGAAAACACGTGCCAGCGGTACTGCCCCTCTCCGCTGGTAAACTGCTGCTGTCCCAGGCGCAGCACGGCCGGGTCCGCGACGCTGCCGTTCCGGTCATCCCGCGCCGGATCAAGGGTATCGATGAAGATTTCCTCGCTGCCGGGACCGCCGGTACCGGTCTCCTGCTTGTAGACGGTAAAGACCTGGTCGGTCGCGGTATTGACACTGACCGTGGCGCTGCCGGCCGCCAGTCCGTCATCGGCCGTCAGCAGGGTCGCATCGATCAGAAGCGTGGCGTTCGCGCCGTCGACCATGGCGTAGTAGATTTCATCGGCCATGGTGGCTGCACCATTGGCAAACACCACGTGGGCATTGCCATTGCTGTCCAGGGCGATGTCAGGGAAACCGTTGCAACTGGCGGTCGGCCCGATGTCCACCGGTCCGTTCAGCAGGACACCATCCGTATCCAGGGTGACGTACTGCACCGGCCCGGTACAGTCACTTTCCCACACCACGTGCAGCTGGCTGTTGCCGTCCAGTTCCACGCGCGGGTGTACCGCCTGGTCGCCACCGGCGGCGGAAATCATCATGTCATCCACTTCCTTGATGGTGGCGGGATCCGCGGGATTGCCGTTGCGATCATCCAGGAACGGATTCAACCGCATGAAATAAACCTCCGGAACGGCGCCGCCCTGCCAGACCACATACACGCGACCGGTCGTGTCCAGTGCCAGGGAGGGATACCCGGCCGGGCCACCCGTGCCGCCGTTGTCGATACGGGTATCGGCAATCAGTACGGCGCCGGCTGAAGAGAACATCATGTAGTGCAGCGATCGGCCGTCCACGTCGTCGTCCTGGGTCCAGACCAGATGGAGGTTGCCGCCCGGCCCGGAACGTTCCACGGCGAAGTCAGCGTTTTCATCCTGCGTCGAAGTGGTAAGTTTCAACGGCGCCGCGACGGCAAGCGCCTGCACGGAGCACAGCAGCACGATCAGGCAACAGCGGGTGAGCATCATCATTACGGGTATGTCTCCGGCGCAGGGGGGCTGGCGGTCAGGCGCAGCTCTGGATTGTATTCGCTTGCCATGATTTGTCGAGCCTCGCGAACCCGGCACCCCGGGTCGACAAGGTGCCGGTCAAGCATCCCTGGCTGGACGGGGAACCTCCACCGGCACCCGGTTCATGGCGGTCTCCACCGCACTCATACCCATCTCGACCGGGTTGGCCACCGGACCCCTGGCCTGGTCTTCCGGGGTTGCCGCGCGGCCGTCCCAGAACTGCGAGGAATTGAACGCGGAATTCCACACCGTCGGTGCACTGCGCCCGCCGGTCTTGCCGTGCACACCCATGGAGACCGGACGATTGTCTTCCCCGCCCAGCATTACGTTATGGCAGGAATTGCACGACACCGTTCCCGTCGAGGAAAAACGCGGGTCCATGAACAGCATGCGTCCGAGCTCGACCTTTGCCGCGGTTGTGGGATTGTCCGCCGGCGCGGGTGCCTGCTCCGGTAACGCCTGCCACTCCGCCGCAAGGGCAGGCAGGGCCAGTGGTCCGAATATGAGTGACAGGATTACTTGCCGGTAAAAACACATAATCCCTCCGGAAAACAGCAATGATCCGTTCGTTGATAACCACGGATTCTAAAGAATCCGGTGGCCACGGACCATGCCGGGCAGCAACCGGCTGGACGAAGGTTCAATTACCGGCCCGCACCAGGCCGCCCAGTCCGCCCTGCTCAAGTATCTGGTTGTACATCGTGCGAATGGCGCGCGGCTCTTCCAGCTCCAGTGCCTGCTCCAGCAGTTCGATCGCCTCGGACTGGGCAAAGCTGCGGATCACCCACTTGACCCGTGGCAGGTTGCTGACACTCATGCTGAGACTGTTGACGCGCAGGCCCAGCAACGCCAGCGCCGCCGCCGGGTCACCGGCCATCTCGCCACAGACGCTGACCGGCTTGCCGTAACGCTGCGCCTGCTCCACGACCTGCTGAATGGCGCGCAGTACGGCCGGGTGCAGGCACTGGTAGAGACTGGCCACACGGGAATTGTTGCGGTCCACCGCCAGCAGGTACTGGGTGAGATCGTTGGTACCGATGGAAAAGAAGTCCACACGCTTTGCCATCGCCTCGATCTGGTACACCGCGGAGGGCACCTCGATCATGATGCCGATGCCCGGGCGCATGACCGGCATGCCGTCCTCCAGCAGCTCCCCGTGTGCCTGCGAGATCAGCGTCATCGCGATATCGAGTTCCGATACCGAGGAAACCATCGGTAACATGATGTTCAGGTTGTTGAAACCCAGGCTGGCACGCAGCATGGCGCGAATCTGCACCAGGAAGATTTCCGGGTGATCAAGCGAGATCCGGATGCCGCGCCAGCCCAGGAACGGGTTGTCCTCGTACACCGGGAAATACGGCAGCATCTTGTCACCACCGACATCGAGCGTGCGCAGGTTCACCGGCCTTGGCGCAAACGCCTCCAGCGCGCTGCGATAGATCCGCAACTGTTCTTCCTCCGAGGGGAATCGCACCTGCATCAGGAACGGTACCTCGGTCCGGTACAGCCCCACCCCGTCGCCTTCACTGTGCACTTCCGTACCCGTACCGGACACCAGCCCGATGTTCAGGTACAGCGGCACCTCGACACCGTCCGGCGTGACCGAGGGCTGACCGGCCACATTGCGCAGCAGCTCGGTCAGCTCGGTCTCCTGCGACTGCAGCAGCGCGAATTCCTCGCGCACCAGCACGGTCGGATTGACGAACACGTCGCCGCGATAACCGTCCGCGATGATGGCCTGCCCGTCGAGACGACCGACCGGCATGTCCTTGATGCCCATCACGGCCGGAATGCCCAGCGCCTGCGCCAGGATGGCCACGTGTGACGAACTGGAACCACTGGCGCAAACAATACCGGCCAGGCGGTCAATCGGTACCTCCGCCAGCTGGCTGGCGCTGATATCCTCACCCACCAGTACGGTTCCTGCGCTGAATTCGGTCCGTTCCACCGGCGTACTCTGCATGTGAGTCAGGATGCGCCGGCCCAGGTCGCGGATATCACTGGCGCGCTCGCGCAGATAGCTGTCTTCCATCGACTCGAACACGCGCACGTGCCGGGAAATGGTTTCGCGCAGCGCACCCGGCGCCCAGTTGCCGGCACGGATGTGCTGCACCGTCTCCCCCACCAGACTGTCACTGTCCAGCATCAGCAACAGCGCATCGAACAGTGCCAGCTCCTCGGCCGGCAGCAGTGCCGACATCCGGTTGGCATAGTCGCGCAGGTCATCCCGCACCGCGGCAACCGCCGCCTCGAAGCTGGCCACCTCGACTTCCGTATCCGCGACCGCGCGATCCGGGATCGCCTCCAGGTTCGCGGGTGGATAGACCACCAGCGCCAGGCCGATGGCCACCCCGGGGGAACCCGGCAGGCCGCGCAGGACCGCCGTCATCGCCTCGGTGCGGGTCAGTGCGCTGGTAACCTCGCCGCTTGCCAGGGCATGACTGATTGCTCCGGCCAGCTGCGCGGCCAGCGTGACGAGAAACGCCTCTTCGTCATCGCGGAACTTGCGGGTCTCGCGCTGGCGCACCACCAGCACGCCAAGCACCTTGCCGTGCTGGATGATCGGTACGCCAAGGAAACCGTGGTACGGATTCTCGCCGGTCTCGCTGATGAAGCGGTAACGGGGATGGCTAGGCGCATCCTCGATATTCACCGGTTCCTCACGCTCGCACACCATGCCGACCAGGCCCTCGTGATAACCCAGTCGCACCTTGCCGACTGCATCCTTGCGCAGTCCGTTGGTGGCACGCAGTACAAAATCCCGGGTCCCCGCGTCGAGCAGGTAGACCGAGGCCACGTCGACACTGACCGAGAGCTTTACCCGCGAGACGATGATTTCCAGTGCACCCTGCAGGTCCGGGGCGGAATTGACCTCCTGGACGATCCTTCTCAGCGTGTTGAGCATAGCTTCAGGTACCGGGAATAATCAGCGGGGCGGCAACGGTGCCGGATCATGGCGGGGCGGTGGTCCGGCCCGCCTCAGCGGCAGGCATCCGGCACACCGTCCGGAAACAGCAGTGGTGCCAGCTCGTTCAGTGCCTGGCGATATACCTTGCGCTTGAAGGAAACCACGTTACGGAGAGGATACCAGTAATCGACCCAGCACCAGCGGTCAAATTCCGGGCGTTCGGACTGGCTGAGACAGACGTGACCGTCCGGACACAGCATACGCAGCAGGAACCAGACCTGCTTCTGGCCGATACAGACCGGTGTGCTGCCATGGCGGATATACTGCTTCGGCAGGCGGTAGCGCAGCCAGCCCCGGGTCGAGCCGATCACCTCCACCTGGTCCGGCTGCAACCCGACCTCCTCGCTCAGCTCGCGGTACATGGCCTCGGCCGGGGTTTCATCCGAACGCATGCCTCCCTGTGGAAACTGCCAGGCATTCTGACCGACCCGCCGGGCCCATAACAGCTGCCCCCTGCGGTTCGACAGGATTATCCCGACGTTTGGCCGAAATCCATCCGGATCAATCACTTGTTTAACCTTCTTGCGATCTCTCAATGCCCGGGATTCTCCCATAGCCACTGCAGGCTGGCAAATAACGGGACCTGCACGCGGTCTTCCGCCGGCCGGCAATCGTGTATGCTTGGCGACGCTTTTTTCAGCCGGAGACTCCCGTGGGAATCGCCCTGTTCGACCTCGACAACACCCTCATTGCCGGTGACAGCGATTACCTGTGGGGCAACTTCCTGGTGGAACAGGGGATCGTCGACGGTGAGGAGTACGAACGTGAGAATCGCCGATTCTATGACGAGTACCGGGCAGGCCGTCTCGACATCCACGAATTCCTGCGTTTCGCACTGCAACCACTGGCGGCCCACGATCCGGAACAACTGGAGCAATGGCGCACACAGTATATCGATGAGAAGATCCGGCCCATCCTGCTGCCCCGTGCCCGCGTACTGATCGACCGGCACCGTGCCGCGGGCGACACCCCGGTCATCATTACCGCGACCAACCGCTTCGTCACCGCCCCGATTGCGGCCCTGTACGGGATCGAACACCTGCTCGCCACCGAACCGGAGCGCGTAAACGGACGGTTTACCGGTGCGGTATCCGGTACGCCCTGCTTCCAGCAGGGCAAGGTCGCGGTGCTGGAACGGTGGCTGACCGAACACCAGCGGACACTGGAAGGCAGTTCGTTCTACAGTGATTCGCACAACGACCTGCCGCTGCTGAACCGGGTCACCCGGCCCACCGCGGTGGACCCGGACGAGATCCTGGCCACACATGCGCATCTGCATCACTGGCCGGTGATCAGTCTGCGCTAGCAGGCCCACGCCGGGCCGAAGCGGTACCCTGGATCGATGGACACACGGACCCGCCGGAATCACCGGACTGAACCATGAACCCACGCATCCTGATGCTGCTTGCCGGCCTGCTCCTGCTCAGCGCAACCAGCCTGCTGTATGGCCTGCTCAGCGGCAGCGTGGCGGTCCGGCCGGAGGACCTGCTTGCGGTACTCTCCGGCCACGGTGACAGCCTGCAAGACCAGGTCCTGCTGGAACTGCGCTGGCCACGCGTGGCCGCCGCCTTTGTCAGTGGCGCCCTGCTCGGTACCGCCGGCGCACTCATGCAGGTGCTGCTGCGCAACCCGCTGGCGGACCCCTATGTGCTTGGCATCTCCGGCGGCGCGGCCAGCGGTGCGTTGCTTGCCCTGCTGCTCGGGCTGGGTGGCGCCTGGCTGCACGGCGCCGCGTTTGGCGGTGCGCTGTGTTCCATGCTGCTGGTGTTCGGGCTTGCACACGGCAGCGGCAGCTGGTCGGCACAGCGCCTGCTGCTGACCGGCGTTGTGGTCGCCGCCGGCTGGGGCGCGCTGATCGGATTCCTGCTGGCGCTGGCGCCGGACGGCCGCCTGCGCGGCATGCTGTTCTGGCTGATGGGTGACCTGTCCTATGCCTCGGTACCGGTCGCCGGTAGCTGCGTGCTGCTGGCCGGGCTGGTCATCGCGACCGGGCTGGGCCGCTCGCTCAACATCCTGGCGTACGGTGAGCAGACCGCCAGCGCGCTGGGCGTGGGGGTCACCGGCCTGCGCCGCACCCTCTATCTGCTGAGCTCGCTGCTGACCGCCGCAGCCGTGATGCTGGCCGGCAGCATCGGTTTCATCGGACTGATCGTGCCGCACCTCCTGCGACTGGCCGGCCTGCGCGACCACCGCCTGCTGCTACCGGCCACGGCACTGCTGGGTGGCTGCCTGCTGGTGCTGGCTGACACACTGGCACGCACGGTACTGGCACCGCGCCAGCTACCGGTCGGTGCGTTGACTGCCCTGATCGGGGTGCCGCTGTTCCTCGCATTGCTCAACTACAACCGCCAGGGGCTGGTGGATCGTGGCTGACGCCCGCCTGCTGCAGGCCGCGCAGCTGGAGGTATCGATTGCCGGGCACGCGGTGTGCCGGGATCTCGATCTGCAGATCGCCCCTGGTGACCGCTGGTGCCTGCTGGGCCGCAACGGTGCCGGCAAGACCACCCTGCTGCTCACGCTCGCCGGCCTGCGCCCGGCCGCCGGGGGGCAGCTGACCGTCCGGGGACGGCCGCTGACCGCACTGGCCCACCGGCAGCGTGCCCGGCACATCGGCCTGTTGCCACAGGATCACCAGGACGCCTTTCCCGCCAGCGTACTGGAAACCGCGCTGGCCGGACGCCACCCGTGGCTGGGAGCCTGGCAGTGGGAAGGCGCCAGAGACCGGAAAATCGCCGCGGATGCACTGGCTGCGGTCGGACTGGCCGGGTTCGAGGCCCGCGACACCGGCACCCTGTCCGGCGGTGAACGTCGCCGACTTGGCCTTGCCACGCTGCTGGCCCAGCAGACCCCGTTGCAGCTGCTCGACGAGCCGCTCAATCACCTCGATATCCACCAGCAGGTGCGCATGCTGGAGCTGCTCACGCAGCAGGCCACGGATGCCGGGCGTGCCCTGCTGATGGTCCTGCACGACATCAACCTTGCCGCACGCTACTGCAACCGGTTCCTGCTGCTGTTCGGCGATGGCACGCATGCCCAGGGCTCACACGAGGTGCTGGACGCAAACCGCCTGCAGCATCTGTATGGCCACCCGCTGACGCGCATCGATACCGGGCACGGCCCGGCCTGGCTGCCGGCCTGAGCGGCCACCCTTGACTCGCCGCCAGCCCCGCCCTACAGTGACCCCGCTTTGGTTGCAGGTGTCCCCTGGACGATCGTCCAGGGGATGAAACGGGAAGCCGGTGCGTTCACAGGACAACTCCGGCGCTGCCCCCGCAACGGTAAGCGAGTCAAGGTGTGCCACGATGCCACTGCGCCAGCGCGGGAAGGCGGCCCACCGGGGAACCCACCCCGCTCGCGAGCCCGGAGACCGGCCTGCAACGGACTTGAACGTGTCGCGGAGGGCGATACCAACAGGCCGATTCCGGCTTCGTTGCGTTTCTCCACGACCTGACTGCGCGGGTTGGCGCACTGGAGAAACCATGCTATTCCCTGTTCATACCCGCAACGGCCTGCTGGCCGTTGCCGTGCTCGCGGCCCTGCCCGTGACCGCCCGGACGGAACAATCCCCCATCGTGGTAACGGCCACCCGCGTGGCCCAGACGGCCGACGAGACATTGTCTTCGGTCACCGTCATTACCCGCGCGGACATCGAACGCAGCCAGGCGACATCGCTGAGCGAGCTGCTGCAGGGCAAGGCCGGCATCAACGTCGCCACGCAGGGTGGCGCCGGTAAACTGACTGCACTCTACCTGCGCGGGGCCAACCCCGGCCAGGTCACCGTGCTGGTCGACGGTATCCGCATGGGATCCGTCACCACGGGCACCGTCGCCTGGGAGTTCCTTCCGCTGGACCAGGTCGAACGTGTCGAGATTTCCCGTGGCCCCAATTCCGCCCTGTACGGTTCCGAAGCCATTGGCGGCGTCATCCAGATCTTCACCCGGCGTGGCGAGGGCCCGTTCCGCTGGGGTGCGAGCCTCACCGGCGGACGTTACGACACCCGTAAACTCAGTGCGGACATCAGCGGAAACCGGGACAACAGCTGGATCTCGGCGCGGGTTGCCCACGAGTCGACCAACGGTTTCGATGCCCGGCGGCCCACCATGGAATTCGGCTCACTGGTGGACGAATCCGATAACGACGGCTACCACAATACCTCGGCCAGCCTGCGCCTGGGTCATCGCTTCGGCGCCGGCACCGAACTGGAATTTCACGGCCTGAATGCCTCCGGCAACACCGAATACGACGCGGCCTACCCGTTTGCCGACGAGGACCACTTCGTCCAGCAATCGCTGGGGCTGACACTGACCAGCGCACCGACGCAGGACTCCGATCTCACGCTGACGCTGGGCCGCAGCCTCGACAAACGCAGGAGCATCCGTTCCGGCGTACCGTCATCGACGGCCCTGTTCAACACGGAGCGCCGCGTGTTCTCGATCCAGGATGATCTCCATCCGTCCGACAGTGATACCGTGTCAATCGGATTCGACTACCACGACGATCTGGTCGACAGCACCACTACGTATACGGAAACCTCGCGCGATACCAGCGCGCTCTTTGCCCAGTTCCAGAAGACCACTGCCAGGCAGTCTTTCCTGGGGCGGCTGCGCCCGCTGAAGGATGAACAGTTCGGCTATTACACCACGGGCAATCTGGCCTGGGGCTACCAGCTGGCTGACCAGGTCGGACTCACGGCCGCCTACGGGACCGCCTACAAGGCGCCCACGTTCAATGACCTGTACTGGCCCGGCTACAGCAATCCCGCCCTGCAACCGGAAAAATCCGACACGCTGGAAGCCGGCCTGAAAGGACACGCCGGCAGCACGGCCTGGGAACTGCGTGCATTTCACACCCGTATCCGCAACCTGGTCGTGTACGACCCGGCGACAAATCTGCCGGGAAACATCAACCAGGCGCGCATCGACGGCCTGGAAACCACACTGTCCGGGACACTGTCCGGCTGGCAAACCTCGGCGGCGCTGACCCTGCTCGACCCGGTCGACAGGACATCGGGTAACATCCTGCCGCGGCGCGCGAAACGCAGCCTGCGCGTCGATTGCGACCGTCAATACGGCCGGGCGGGACTCGGCGTCACCCTGATTGCGCTGGGCCCGCGTTACGACGACCCGGCGAATACCAGCGAAATCGGTGGCTATGGTCTCGTCAACCTGCGAACTTCCTGGCAGCTGGGCCGCAGGCTCCTGGTGCAGGGCCGCATCGACAATGCCTTCGACAGGAGCTACCAGGAGGTAGCCACCTACAATACCGCCGGGCGCAGCCTGTTCATCACCCTGCGCTATGACACGGAGACCGGATCTTGAAACGCTTTATCCTGCTTTCGCTGCTGTTGCACGCACTGCTGCTGGCCGGCTGGCCCGGACTGTGGCAGCCACAGCCGCCGATGGTATCGTTGCGCACCCTGTCATTGCAGCTGCAGGCACCACACCCGCCACCGATTGCAGACAGCCGGCATGACGATCACCCGGTGACACCAGGCCAACCGCACAGGGTGCCCGTTCGCCATCCGGCGCAGCCCCGCAAACCGGCGCCTGTGGCCGAAACCAGTGTTGCGACCACCGACGGCATCGAAAAACAGCAATCCCCCTCGCCGGCCCGGATACCGACACAACCGGATCGTCAGGTCAGGAGTGCCGGTACGGCATTGAGCAATGTGCGCGCGGCCGTGTACTCGGCACTGCAGGCCAGTTTCGTCTACCCGCGCCGGGCGCGCCTCCGCGGCTGGCAAGGCACGGTGGTCATCGCCTTGCGCATCCTGCCCGACGGCGCCGTCACCGATGTGCAGGTCTCGAGCAGTTCCGGCATTGGCGTACTCGATGACGCCGCGTTGCGGTCAATCCGCGCATTGCACATTCCGCAAGCCGTGGCCGGGAAGAAAGGCCATGCGCTGGCCATGCAGATCCCGGTGGAATACCGCCTGACGGACGGTTGATATGGGTAACCGCCTGTCAAGGATCTACACCCGCACCGGTGACGACGGCAGCACCGGTCTGGGAGACGGTTCACGCGTCACAAAGGACGATGCACGTATCGAGTCGATCGGGGCCGTCGACGAGCTCAATTGCACGATCGGCCTGGTACTGTGTGCAGCCCTGCCTGACGATATCCGCGGCTGCCTGCTCGACGTGCAGCATCGCCTGTTCGACCTCGGCGGTGAACTCAGCATCCCGGGCCACACGCTGATCGGCGCGCAGCACGTCACCGCACTGGAAACGATCCTGGACCGCCTGAATGCAGACCTGGCACCGTTGCAGGACTTCATCCTGCCCGGCGGCAGCGAGGCGGCTGTACGCTGTCATTTCGCACGTGCCGTGTGCCGCCGTGCTGAACGGCGTGTATTCACGCTGGGACGGGCCGCCAGGATCAACACCTGTAGTCTGCACTACCTCAACCGACTGTCCGATCTGCTGTTCGTGCTGGCCCGCCACCTGAACCGGCAAGCCGGTGAACCGGATGTGCTGTGGCAGCGCGCGCGTGAATAAATCGCCTGCAGCAGCGGGGACACCCGCGATTTTCCACCCGTGATAAAAAGTCCGTCGGAGCACCCTGCGGCGCGACCGGTTGCGGGCAG
>CAZMAK010000005.1:33371-56436 GCA_964564245.1 uncultured Ectothiorhodospiraceae bacterium
CACCCGTGATAAAAAGTCCGTCGGAGCACCCTGCGGCGCGACCGGTTGCGGGCAGGATCAGGGATCCGGCCGGGACTGGCGCACCTGCTCCAGCAGTTCGCACAGCCGTTCCGCACCGTCCAGGATGCGCGGGGTCTGGCGCACCAGCAATTCACGTTGCACCGTGTAGACGTGTGCGTTGCGCACGGCCTGCAGCTGCGCCCAGCGGCGCCATGCGGCGCCTGGCGCCGCGGCGGCGGCGCGGTCGGCGGCAATGATGATGGCCTCGGGATCGCGTGCCAGCACCGCCTCGATGCTGACCTGCGGAGACAGCACCGGCTGGTCGGCAAAGATATTCTCGCCACCACACAGGTGCAGCACATCACTGATCATGTGTGCTCCGTTGATGGTCATCAGCGGCCGCTCCCACACCTGGTAGAACACGCGGACCGGCGTGCGGCCGGCATAGCGTTCGCGCAGGGATTGCAGATGCCGTGCGTAGGCATCGATCACCGGCTGGGCGGCCGTCGCGGTACCGGCCAGCTGCGCGAGGCGTCGCAGTGTGCGCGGGATGTCCTGCAGGTTGCGCGGTTCCGAGTGAAAGACCGGCAGCCCGAGGGCGCGCAGGCGTTCAACCTGGCTTGCCGGGTTACCGCTGTCCCACGCAATGACCAGGTCCGGCTGCAGCGCGGCGATCGCCTCCAGGTCGAGTCCGCCTGCACCACCGATGCGGGGGATGGCACCGGCCTGCTGCGGGTAGTCGCTGAACTCACTGGCGCCGACTACGGACAGACCGGCACCGGCCGCGAACAGCAGCTCGGTGATATTCGGCGCGAGACTGACGATACGGTGCGCCGGCCGCGCCAGCGTGATGGCCTGCCCGGTGTCGTCGATGACAGTGACTCCGGCCTGCAGTGGCCCGCACGACAGCAGGCACCACAGCAGGGTGATGCATCGTACAGTTCGCTGGCATGGTTTCCGGCGCATGTGCAAGAAGGAGTGCTCCGTGTGATTCAGGGCTGGTTCCACTACTGTCCCGCATACGATCGCATGATTACGTACGAATTGTTCATTTGACAATGTTCTGCGTGCGGTTGACCGGTTCGGAACATGAAATCCATCACCCGCCTTCAGAAACCGTGTCCCTTCCCGGCACCTGCTACCTGCGTTCCCCCGGCCCGGGCGACCTGTTTCGTTCTGGCGGGTCCATCCCCGGGCCCGTACCACACACATCCCTGTCGGCGTCCCGGAGGGAGGGAATGGGCGGGACAGCAGTAAACGGTACCCCGGTTGCCATACTCCCGCATGGACTCCTGCAACGGCGCACCGGCACCGGTATAATGCGTGTCTCGTGCAAACGGTAACAGATCCGTCATAATGAAATCACCGGTTGTAGTCATCGGCATCGGCGAAATGGGCGGCGTGTTTGCGCGCGGCCTGTTGCGGCTGGGACATCCCGTCTATCCGGTCACGCGTGACACCGACCTCGCCGGTCTGGCCCGGCAGTTGCCGGCGCCGGAACTGGTGCTGGTCGCAGTGGCCGAAGACACCCTGCACAGCGTGCTGGAACAACTGCCGTCGTCCTGGCATGGTCGTGTCGCACTGCTGCAGAACGAACTGCTGCCACACGACTGGGAAACCTACGGACTGGCGAACCCGACCGTGATCTCGGTCTGGTTCGAGAAAAAGCGGGGGCAGGACGTGAAGGTACTGATCCCGTCACCGGTGTACGGTCCGCAGGCGGAACTGCTGGTCGGTTGCCTTGGCAGCCTCGGGATCCCGGCATGGCAGCCCGGCAGTGCGGAGGAACTGTTGTTCGAACTGGTGGTGAAGAACGTCTACATCCTCACCATCAACTGCGCCGGACTGGTCACCGGCGGCACCGTAAGCGAGCTCTGGTCCGGCCACCGCGACCTGGCCGAACGGATTGCACGCGAGGTGATCGACATCCAGCAGGCGCTGACCGGCCGGCACTTCGATGCCGACGCGCTGATCCGGTCGATGCTGGTGGCATTCGATGGCGACCCGGACCACGTCTGTACCGGCCGCAGCGCGCCGGCGCGCCTGGCACGCGCCCTGCAGCAGGCCGACGCGGCCGGTCTGTCCGTGCCGGGACTGCGCGAGATCGCCCGGTCAATCCTGTAGGAGGAGCGCCTTGCAGGCGCGAATGATCTGACGTCAGTGCATATCGTACCTGCAAGGCGCTCCAGTGGTGAGAATTTCGTCCGCAGCTAATGCCTTCACGGCCACAGCCACGCCGCACCACGCACACCACTGGAGTCCCCGTGTTGCGCACGTACCAGCCGGGTGTCGACACGATCGGAAAAGACATAGCGTCCCCATGCCTGCGGTACCGCGTCGTAGAGCACGGCAATATTCGACAGGCCACCGCCCAGCACGATCACATCCGGATCGATGATATTGATCACGCCTGCCAGCGCACGCGCCATGCGGTCGACGTATCGCGCCAGGGTTGCCACCGCGCCGGTATCGCCCTGCGTGGCCGCGCCGGTGATGCCGATGGCATCGACCGTTGCACCACCGGACACGGCATGGTCGCGCACGAGGCCCGGGCCGGACAGCCAGGTCTCGATGCAGCCCTGCCTGCCGCAGTAACACGCCGGGCCGGGCCGTTCACCGTCCTGCGGCCAGGGCAGCGGATTGTGGCCCCATTCACCGGCAATGCCGTTGGGGCCGTCGAGCAGGCGTCCGTCGACCACGATGCCGCCACCGGTGCCCGTACCGACGATCACACCGAACACACAGCGCTGGCCGGCCGCGGCGCCATCGCCGGCTTCGGACAGGGCGAAGCAGTCCGCATCATTGGCAAAGCGCAGCGGGCGTTGCAAGCGTGCCTCGAGATCGGCGTGCAGCGGCTGGCCGTTCAGGCATACGGAATTGGAGTTCCTGACCAGGCCGGTCGCTCGCGAGACGGAACCGGGCATGCCGATGCCGACGCGGCAGATCGCACCGGCATGCTGCTCCAGCCGCGTGACCAGTGCGCAGACTACCGACACGGTGGCCGCATAATCCCCCTGCGGCGTCGGCACGCGTTCACGCGCAAGCACATCCCCTGTGGGCAAAAGCACAATACCCTCGATCTTGCTGCCGCCAAGATCGATACCGATTCTCAGGGGTGCATGTTCCCTGTCACCCTGCCTGTGTGCCGGCGCCGGGTTCACCTACACCTTCACCCTGCCATGCGCCAGCAGCATAAAGCCACGCTCGCCGTCGGTACGCAGCCGCGTGATACCGGCGTTGGCGACATGAATCCGGTACATCGCCGGCGGTGGTATTTGCAACACCAGACTCAGTACGGCGCGGATCACGCCGGCATGGGTGACCACCAGAATGGACTGTCCGGAATACCGGTTCACCATTTCGCCAAACGCGGTATGCACCCGGGCCAGGAATGCCTCGACCGGCTCGGCACCGGGCGGCCGGTGTGCCACCGGGTCGGCAAGAAAACGTGCCACCTGTCCCGGCTGGAGCCGTTCCAGTTCGGCACGGGTCCTGCCCTCCCATTCACCGAAACCGACCTCGGCGAAACGGGGTTCCTGTGTCAGCGGCAGCGCATGTTGCCCGGCCAGGGCACTGGCGAATGCGTGGCAGCGCTGCAGGGGGGAGCTGACCACCTGCTGCCAGAGCGGCCTTCCCTCCAGGGCTTGCCACATCTGCTGCCAGCCGCGCTCGCTCAGGGCGTCATCGATCTGTCCACGATAGCGGCTGCCGCCAACCGGCTCCCCGTGGCGCACCAGTTCGACCACGGTGTGCTGTTCATCATCCATGCCCGCTGTCCTCGAGTTGCTGGCGCAGGGCCAGCCAGTCAAAGGCCGGGCCCGGATCGGTCTTGCGCCCCGGAGAAATATCGCAATGCCCGGTGATGTTTTCGACACCGAGTCCGGGGTGACGGCTCATCAGGACCTGAATAACCTGCGCCAGCCGTGCGTACTGCACCGGCGCATACGGCTCATCGTCCTGCCCTTCCAGCTCGACGCCGATGGAAAAGTCGTTACAGGCCGTGCGGCCCCGGTAGCTGGACTGACCGGCATGCCAGGCACGGCGGTGAAACGGCACAAACTGCACCAGCTCGCCGTCCCGCCGGATCAGCAAATGACTGGACACACGCAGATGGGCAATCTCGGCGAAGTAGGGATGAGCGGCCGGATCCAGCCGGTTGGTAAACAGCTGTTCGATCCAGGGGCCGCCGTATTCGCCCGGCGGGAGGCTGATGCCATGCACCACGACCAGCCCGATCTGTGCGCCGGGCGGACGCTCGTCGCAATTCGGAGAGGCCAGCTGGCGGGCGTCCAGCAGGAAATTTCCAGTGCTATCGATTTTCACGGGTGCGCCGGTTCAAGTTCCGCCAGGGACGCCAGATCATACCTGCAATTCGCCCGTCGGCGGGAAAGTGGAGGATTTATATCCCGTTACCGGCTGAATTGCCAACCCCGGGCCGGTATCGGCTAGAATACACAGCCTTGTGTTCCGCACCCGGGAGTCACCGTGAATATCCGTCTGGTCCTTGCCACCCTGATCCTGACCCTTTCCACCAGCGCCCTGGCCGAGACCCGCTATGTCAGCGACGACCTCGAGATCACCATGCGCAGCGGCAAGGGCAACCATTTCAGCATTACGCGCATGCTGAGCAGCGGCACGCCGGTCGAGGTACTGGAGGTCGACAAGGAGGAAGGGTACACCCGGGTACGCACCAGCAATGGCAAGGAAGGGTGGGTACTGAGCCGCTACCTGATGAGGACCCCGGCCGCACGTGACCGCATTGCCGATGCCGAGAAACAACTGGCGGAGATGGAACTGGAGAAGCGCAAGCTGGAAACGGCAATGGCGGGTCTGACGGAATCCCGGGACGCACTGAACAAGCAACTCTCCACGCTCGACAGCAATAACCGCAAGACCAGCCAGGAGCTGGCCGAGATCAAGCGCACGGCGTCCAGCGCACTGGCGATCGACTCGGAAAACAAGGAGCTGAAAAGCCACGTGGTGTCCCTGGAACGGCAGTTGCAGACCCTGCAGCAGGAGAACGAGGGACTGAAGGACCGCACCGCGCGTGACTGGTTCATGGTCGGTGCCGGCGTGGTGCTGCTCGGCATCCTCGTCGGACTGGTCATCCCGCGCATCCGCTGGCGCCGCAAGTCCAGCTGGGACACATTCTAGAATCTGTCTCATAATCCCACGCGGCCGCGACCGTAGCGATTCCTGTTTCTGGCAAGGCGTGGCGAGCGAGGTGTAGCCGTAGCTCCATGAGCGAGCCGCAACACAGCCACGGGCAAAAATCGCCCGGTCCCGAAGGGTTGCGCCTGAAATCCGGCCCGGCTGTGTTGCATCGATTGCCCGTACATCACGTACCGTGCTGCGCGCTGCGCCTTGCGATGTACAGGGAAGTACAAGTGCCGCGGGAGGCAGGAAGCCGGGAGCGGCCAGGACCGGATTTCAGCCAGCAACGCGGCTCACGCGGGATTATGCGACAGGTTCTGGAAATAACCGCCACCCGGGACTGGCGCCGTACCCCGCTATTCGTCCGTTACGCAGCCATCCGAGGCGTTCTTCACCAACCGGATGTACTTGGCGAGTGTGCCCCGGGTGGCCTTGTACGCCGGCATCGTCCAGGCCTGTGCGCGTTGCTGCAGCTCGGCATCATCAAGCGCAACACTGAGTTCACGCCGTTCCGCATCGATGGTGATGACATCGCCGTTCTGCAACAGGCCGATCGGGCCGCCTTCCTGTGCCTCCGGCACGATATGCCCGATGATGAATCCGTGAGAGCCGCCGGAGAAACGCCCATCGGTCAGCAATGCCACGTCCTTGCCGAGACCGGCGCCCATGATCGCCGAGGTCGGCGTCAGCATCTCCGGCATGCCCGGACCGCCCTTCGGCCCTTCGTAGCGGATCACCACCACGTCACCCCTGGCAATCCGACCCTGTTCCAGTGCCTTCAGCATGTCCTCCTCCGAGTCGAACACCCGCGCCGGTCCACGGAAGTACAGCCCTTCCTTGCCGGTGATCTTGGCCACCGAACCACCGGGCGCCAGGTTGCCCTTGAGTATCTGGATATGGGCGGTCGGCTTGATCGGGTTGTCCAGGCTATGGAATACCTCCTGCCCGGCCTGCAGACCCGGCAGGTCCTGCAGGTTTTCGGCCACGGTCCGGCCGGTGACCGTCTGGCAGTCGCCATTCATCAGCCCGTGTTCCAGCAGGTATTTCATCACCGCCGGCGTCCCACCGGCGTTGTGCAGGTCCTCCATGACGTACCGGCCGCTGGGCTTGAGGTCAGCGAGGAACGGTACCCGGTCACTGACCGCCTGGAAGTCATCGATGGTCAACGGCACGTTCACCGCGCGTGCCATCGCGATCAGGTGCAGTACGGCATTGGTGGAACCGCCGGTGGCCATCACCATCACCATGGCATTCTCGAAGGCGGCACGCGTCATGATGTCGCGCGGCTTGATGTCCTGCTCCAGCAGGTGGCGGATCGCCTGGCCGGCGCGGAAACACTCTTCCAGCTTGCCCGGGTCGACCGCCGGTGTCGACGAGCTGTAGGGCAGCGACATGCCCATCGCCTCGATCGCCGAGGCCATGGTGTTGGCCGTGTACATGCCACCGCAGGCGCCGGCACCGGGACAGGAGTGGTTGACGATTTCCTGCCGGGTCTCCTCGTCGATCTTGCCGGCGATGAATTCGCCGTAGCTCTGGAACGCGGACACCACGTCCAGTGTCATGTCCCGGTAATGGCCGGGCTTGATGGTGCCACCGTAGATCATCAGTGACGGACGGTTCAGCCGCCCCATCGCCATCAGGCAGCCCGGCATGTTCTTGTCACAACCGGGCAGGGAGATATTCGCGTCGTACCACTGCGCACTCATCACGGTTTCAATGGAATCCGCAATCAGGTCACGGGATTGCAGCGAAAAACTCATCCCGTCGGTGCCCATGGAGATACCGTCACTGACCCCGATGGTGTTGAAACGCATGCCGACCATCCCGGCGGCAATCACACCCTCACGGACCTGTGCGGCAAGGTCATTGAGGTGCATGTTGCAGGTATTGCCCTCGTACCAGACACTGGAGATGCCCACCTGGGCCTTGTCCATGTCCGCATCGTTCAGCCCGGTGCCGTGCAGCATCGCCTGTGAGGCGCCCTGCGACTTGGGCTGGGTGATCCGGGAACTATAGCGATTCAACGGCTTGCTCATGCTTGTCTCCAGCAACGTCTGAGGGTCTGCGGCAAAAAAGTGAAATGCATACTATCAGATGCACCGGACCGGCCTGAACAGTATGACCCCGCTTTCTCGCCACCCTGTGATCTGCTCACCGGCAGGCCACGATTTCCGGTAGAAAAACCCCTGCGCTTGTGCCCGTTTCTTGCCTGAGATTCCTGATTCTTCATATCTTACAAGAAGATAAAAATACTTGCGTTGAAACTGTTTCTTGCTACAATATAAGTAGATCCTTATTTTAGGATATTATTAATTACTGGAGGTGTGCCATGTACCTGGATAGCCTGACACTGGCGTCACTGGTGGTGTTCATCGCTGCCATGGGTGCCTTTATCTACGCGTGTCTGTACCGCGGCTGTATCAACAAGTCCGACGACAACCAGTAGGCGGACGTCGCCGTGCAGCACTCCATACTCAGCTGTGAAGATGCGCGCACCCTGGTGGAGCAGGGTGCGCAGTTGCTTGATGTACGTGATCCACGGGAATTCCGGCGCAGCGCCCTGCCCGGCGCCATCAACATCCCGCTGTCGATGATCCAGTATGCCGGCCAGCGCCTGCAACGCGAAATCCCGGTACTGGTGTATTGCGCCACGGGGCGTCGCAGCGGTATCGCCAAGCTGATGCTCGAGGCAAACGGGTTCGTCCGCGTTCACAACATCCTGTCGCAGGCGTTCTACAACCACTGCGCCTGATGCCATGTCCTTCATCCCCGACAACCTGGGTGTGCGCCAGCTCCATGATCCGGCCAGTTCCACCTGCAGTTACCTGGTGTGGGACCGTGCCAGCCTCGTGGCGGCCATGATCGACCCGGTCCGTGAGCAGACACGGCGTGACATCCACCTCGTCCATGAACTCGGCCTGCAGCTGAGATACTCGCTCGAGACACACGTGCATACCGATCACGTCACCGGTTCGCACTCACTGCGCGAGCGGTTCAACTCGATCGTCATCGTCCACGAGAACAGCAGTGCCAAGTGCGCGGATGTGCTCGTCAAGGACGGCGACTTTATCCCGCTGGGCATGCATCGGCTCAATATCCTGTACACACCGGGACACAGCAGCGGCGATATCTGCCTGCAGATCCCGGGCGCCGTGTTCACCGGTGACACCCTGCTGGTACGCGGCTGCGGCCGCACTGATTACCAGTCCGGCGATGCAGGCAGGCTCTACGATTCCATCACCCGGCGCCTGTTTACCCTGCCGGAGGCAACCGTGGTCTATCCGGGACATGACTACATCGGCCAGCCCTGTTCGACGATCGGCCTGGAAAAGCTGCTGAATCCACGCCTGGGTAACGGTCGCACCCGCGAGGAATTCATCGCCATCATGGACAACCTCAGGCAGGAACAGCCGGCACAGTTGTACGAGGCCCTGCCGTCCAACCTGCGTTGTGGAACCCAGCTGTCCGGCTTCTGAGCCGGCCTTCCCCGGCCGGGGTCCGTAACCGGCCACCCCGACTCCCCGCTTCAGGCGAAGCGCCTGGCCACGGATCCGTATCAGACCGGGGTCGCCCGCTGGCACTGCGGGGCAGGACTCGTCAATAAATCGTCTCCAAAACCGTCAATTCCGCCCGGAATGCCATAAAGTTGGCGCGTCCGGTGCCGATCCTTTCCAGGATATAGAAACGTCCGGTGCTTCCTTGTCACGTACAGGCGGATGTCGGCGGATGGCACATGGAGTCGACAGCGGCATGAAGGACAATACCCGGACACTGGTCACCATCGGCTTCCTGGCCGTGCTCGGTCTGATGTTTTCCCTCACCGCGATCTCGCTGGTGCAACTGCAGGAGATCAATCACGACATGGAGCGGCTGGTCGAGGTGACCAACCGGAAGACCGCAGCCGCCAACACGATGCGTGACGCCATCCGCCTGCGCGCCAACAGCCTGAAGGCGATGCAGCTGACCGATGATCCGTTTGCCCGTGACGAGGAACAGCAACGCTTCATGAACTACGCCGGCAGCTACCGCGAGGCCCGCGAGACACTGGTCCGGCTCGGCATGGACGACAACGAATCCCGCATCCACGACCAGTTGCAGCAGCTGACCCGGGTCGCGCAACCGAAGAATGACATGGCGTCGCGACTGCTGATGGAAAACGCGACCGAGCAGGTGATCGATGCCGCCATCGCGGCGGCCACCCGCTTCCAGAACCTGATACTGGACAAGCTGGGGGAACTGGTCGCCTATGAGGAACAGAATGCCCGGGAAGTGCTGAATGCGAATCGCGAACATTACACCAGCACCCTGCGACTGATGTTCCTGCTCTCCGGGATCGCGCTGTTGTTCTCGCTGCTGGTGGCGCGCATGGTGATCCGGCGCGTTTCCTCGAAGAACCGGCAGCTGACCTACCAGGCCTCCCATGACGCGTTGACCGGGCTGATCAACCGCCGCGAGTTCGAGTACCGGGTCGACCGCGCCATCCGTCACGCCCGCATCCAGTCCGCGACGCATGCGCTGCTGTACCTGGACCTCGACCAGTTCAAGGTGGTGAACGACACCTGTGGACACACCGCCGGCGACGAACTGCTGCAACAACTGTCGCACCTGCTGCTCGGCGCGGTCCGCAACCGGGATACGCTGAGCCGGCTGGGCGGTGACGAGTTCGGAATGCTGCTGGAAAACTGTCCGCTCGACAAGGCGATCACCATTGCCGGCAACCTGCTCAAGGCCGTTGAACAATACCAGTTCTGCTGGGGAGAGAACTGTTTCTCGCTGGGCATCAGCATCGGCGTGGTCCCGGTCGATGCATCGACGACGGACATCTGCAGCACGATGAGTGCGGCTGATTCGGCCTGCTACATCGCCAAGGAGTCCGGCCGCAACCAGGTGCAGGTCGCCCATCTCGGTGACCGGCGGCTGCAACAGCGGCACGGTGAAATGCAGTGGGTGTCACGCCTGACCCGCGCCCTGGACGATGACCAGTTCGCCCTGTATTTCCAGCCCATCGTGCCCTGTGCCGACCGGCACAGCCGGGGCAGCTTCATCGAGCTGTTGCTGCGCCTGATCGATGATGACGGTACCGTGATTGCACCACGGGTATTTCTGCCGGCCGCCGAGAAATACAACATTGCACCGGCGATCGATCGCTGGGTCATTGTGCACGCCATGCAATGGCTGGCCGGGAACAGCGGCCAGGAACGCCTGCCGGTGAGGGTCTGCATCAACCTGTCCGGCCAGTCCATTGGCAGCCAGGAGATGCTGCGCTTCATTCTCCACCACATGGAGGACACCGCGATCGATCCGGAAAACATCGTGTTCGAGGTGACCGAGACCGCCGCGATCGCAAACATCGCCGCGGCCACCAGTTTCATGCTGACCCTGCGCGGTTGCGGTTTCCGGTTCGCACTGGATGACTTCGGCAGCGGGCTCTCCTCGTTCAGCTACCTCAAGAAACTGCCGGTGGACTACCTGAAAATCGACGGACATTTCGTACGCGACATCCTCTCCGACCCGGTTGACTTCGCCATGGTGCGATCCATCAATGACCTCGGGCAACTGCTCGACAAGCACACCATCGCCGAGTGCGTGGAAACACAGGAAGTCGCCGATGAACTGCGCAGTATCGGCGTGGACTTCATGCAGGGCCATGCCTTCGGCAAGCCCGAGCCGCTGGCGACCCTGACGCTGCAGTCCAGGCCAAGGCTGGTGCTCATATCCGGCTGACCGGACTTCGCACCACAGCGGGCCCTGGCGGTATACTGCCTGCAGCACCGTCACCCACCTGCGTGTAACAGGGCCATGAACCACTATCCGTCCCTGCTGGACATGATTGCCGCACTGATCGGCATACCCTCGGTCAGTTGCGTGGATCCTGCACTGGACCAGGGCAACCTGGCCGTCATCGAGCTGCTGGCCGGCTGGCTGGAGGACAGCGGGTTTGCGGTCGAAGTCATGCCACTGGACGGACAACCGGCCCGGGCAAACCTGATTGCGACCCTGGGCCAGGGCCCCGACGGCCTGGTACTGTCCGGACACACCGACACGGTCCCGTTCGATGCCGGACAGTGGCGACACGACCCCTTCCGCCTGGTCGAGGCCGACCAGCGACTGTACGGCCTCGGCACGTCCGACATGAAGGCATTCCTCGCACTGGCGCTGGAGGCGGTGCGCACCCTGCAGGAACGGGACCTCGCACAACCGGTGATCCTGCTGGCCACGGCCGACGAGGAAACCTCCATGGCCGGCGCACGCGTTCTGCTGGAGCAGGGTCGGCCACGTGCCCGGCACGCCATCATCGGCGAACCGACCGGCCTGCGTCCGGTGCGCATGCACAAGGGAATCTTCATGGAAGCGATCCGCCTGCGCGGCCGGTCCGGCCACTCCAGCGATCCGGCGCTGGGCAACAGTGCACTGGAGGCCATGCACCGGGTCATTACGGCACTGCTGGCGTGGCGTGCACAGCTGCAGGCGCGCTATCACAATGCGTGCTTTGCCGTCCCGGTGCCCACGCTGAACCTTGGCCATATCCACGGCGGCGACAACCCGAACCGCATCTGCGCGGACTGTGAACTGCACATCGACCTGCGCCCGCTGCCCGGCATGGACATTGCCGAACTGCGTGCGGAACTGCACCGCCAGGTCGAGTCCACGCTGCAAGGGACCGGTATCCGGTGCGAGTTCCAGGCATTGTTCGAGGGCATCCCGGCACTGGAGACTCCGGCCGGTGCGGAGATCGTCCGGCTGGCCGAGCGGCTGACCGGACACGCGCCGGAGGCCGTCGCCTTCGGTACCGAGGGTCCCTACCTGTCGGCGCTGGGCATGGATACCGTGATTCTCGGTCCCGGCGATATCGCACAGGCCCACCAGCCGGACGAATACCTTGCCCTCGACCGTCTGCAACCGACCGTGGAGCTGCTGCAGGCGGTCATCAAATCCGTTTGTGTCAGACACTGACGCTTGCTATAACTTGCGCCATGAAAACCAGCGAGCAGCATCTGCAGTTTATCGAGAGCTTCCGGCACTCGGCGCCCTATATACACGCGCACCGCGACCGCACCTTCGTGATCGAGTTCGGCGGCGAGGCTGTCGAGGACCGGCAGTTCCCCGAACTGGTACACGATATCGCCCTGCTGCACAGCCTCGGCATCCGTCTGGTACTGGTACACGGCGCACGCCCGCAGATCGAACGCAAGCTGACCGGTGCCGGCATCCACATGGAATATTCGAACGGCCTGCGCATCACCGGCGATGCCGCGCTGCAGTGTGTCAAGGAGGCCGCCGGCACGGTACGTGTGGAAATCGAGGCACTGCTCTCCATGGGGCTGGCCAATACCCCGATGTCCGGTGCACGCATCGGGGTCAGTTCCGGCAATTTCGTCACCGCGCGCCCGCTGGGGGTGCGCGACGGCATCGACTTCTGCCATACCGGGGAGGTACGCCGCGTCGACGGACAGGCCATTCGTCAACACCTGGCCGAGCGCCGCATCGTCCTGCTCTCGCCATTGGGTTACTCACCGACCGGCGAGGTGTTCAACCTGAGTGCCGGGGAGATCGCCACGCACACGGCAACCGAACTGCACGCCGACAAGCTGATCGTACTGGCCGAAGGTTTCAGCCGGCCGAGACGCCGGCGCAACCCGGTTACGCAACTCTCCATGCGCGAGGCGGAAGCCATGCTGGATTCCAGGCGCAAACTGGATGCGGCGGACCGGCGTCACCTGCAGTTCGCCGTACAGGCCTGCCGGCAACAGGTTCGCCGTGTACACCTGCTCGACCGGCACGTGAACGGCGCACTGCTGCTGGAGCTGTTCACGCGTGACGGGCTTGGCCTGCTGATCACCGACGAGGCCTATGAAGGCATTCGCGAGGCCACCATCGATGACGTTGGCGGCATCCTCGAACTCATCAGCCCGCTGGAAGAGGAAGGCGTGCTGGTCAGGCGTTCACGCGAATTGCTGGAAATGGAAATCGGCCACTTCCTGGTGGTCGAGCGTGACGGAGCGATCATCGCCTGTGCCGCGCTGTACCCGGGCCGGCGCGAGAACCTTGCCGAACTGGCCTGCCTGGCCGTCCATGCGGACTATCGCAATGCAGGACGCGGCGACGCACTGCTGCAGGCCGTCGAACAGCGTGCGCTGAAACACGGGATCAACCGGCTGGTGGTGCTGACCACCCGTACGGCACACTGGTTTCGCGAACGCGGATTTCTGCCGGGTGATACCTCGCACCTGCCGGACAGCCGGAAAGCACTCTATAACTACCAGCGCAATTCCAAGGTGTTCTACAAACCGCTGGACTGATCAGGAGCGGATACATGACAGGGCCGGCATAATCTGCAAAGATACCGGGCAGCGGCAACGGGAATGGTACGTCACGGCCCCAGGCGGGTGAGTACCATGTCACAAGAACGGCAGGCAGATCGTGCAAGACGCCCCCGAACCGTCAAGAAACCCCCGGGACCAGCGAAAAACTACCAGACGATACCAGACCGTGGCGCCAGCATGTCCGGGAAAACGATAAAGATTCTGCAAATCACCGACACTCACCTGTTTGCCGACGGCGGCGGGACCCTGCTTGGACTGAATACAGAACAAAGCCTGCAGGCGGTGATTGCACACGCACGCGAACACCATCCTGCAGCCCGACTGGTGCTGGCCACCGGGGATCTCACGCACGACGGCAGTGTGGCGGCCTACCGCCGGTTCTTTGCCCAGATGGACCGGCTCGGACTGCCGGTCTATTGCCTGCCGGGGAACCACGACGAGGTGAAGACCCTCGCCGGCCTCGGCGACACCGGTCAGTGCATCAGCGCCGACCATGCCCGGTACGGGAACTGGCAGTTCCTCTTTCTCGACTCGACCATACCTGGCAGTGAAGGCGCCCATTTCGGGAAGCCCACGCTGCGGCGGTTGCAGCAACGCCTGGAATCCGCGCCGGACCTGCACACGCTGGTCTGCCTGCATCACCAGCCGGTGCCTACCGGCAGCGACTGGCTGGATACCATGGCACTGGACAATGCCGCGGATTTCTTTGCCGTCATCGACCGGCATCCACAGGTACGCGGCATCCTCTGGGGGCATGTACACCAGGCCACGCACATCGTGCGCAACGATGTCCAGCTGATGTCCGCCCCTTCGACCTGTATCCAGTTTCTGCCGGGCAGCAGCCGGTTTGCCGTCGACATCACCCCGCCGGGTTATCGCTGGCTGGACCTGCTCCCGGATGGGCGGATCGAGACCGGTGTCGAACGCATCGGGGAAATGCCGGACAGCATCGACGTCGCTGCCTGCGGCTACTGACGGCGATTACTTGACCAGCTGATTCAGGTCGAAGATCGGCAGCAGAATCGCCAGCACGATCACCAGCACCACACCACCCATCAGCAGGATCAGCATCGGCTCGAACAGGCCAAGCACGGCGGCGATCATGGTTTCGATCTCCCGCTCCTGGTTGATGGCGGCGCGCTCCAGCATCTCTTCCAGCTTGCCACTGGACTCACCGCTGGCGATCAGGTGTACCGTCATGGGGGGAAAGTAGCCGCTGCGTTCCAGGGATGCGGCGATGCCGGCACCTTCACGCACGCGCGCGGCAGCCTCGTTGACCGCCTCGCGCATGGGGATGTTGGAGATCACCTGGGCGGAGATACGCATTGCCTCAAGCACCGACACGCCACTGGCCGTCAGGATACTGAAGGTTCGTGCAAAGCGGCCGGTCTCCATACCCTTTACCAGCCGCCCCACCAGTGGCACCCGCAGCATGTAGCGGTGTACCACGCGCCGGTTGTCCTCGGATTTCATCAACCAGACCGCCAGCGCAACCAGCAGCGCGATCAGCACCAGCATCAGGATGCCGTAATTGCGCAGAAAATCGCTCACGGCAATCAGGCCGATGGTCAGCCCCGGCAGGTCCTGGCCGATGTTGTCGAACACCTGTACCACCTGCGGCACCACGTAGGTCATCAGGCCACCCACCACCAGGATGGCGACCATGGTCAGCATGGCGGGATAGAACACGGCCAGCTGAATCTTCTGGCGCATCTGTTGCCGGCTCTCGGTGTAGTCCGCGAGTCGCTCCAGCACCCGGTCGAGATGGCCCGATGACTCGCCCGCCTCCACCGTGGTGCGATACAGTTCCGGGAAGATATTGCGGAAATCGCTGAGGCCGGAGGCCAGGGTATGGCCTTCCATGACCTTCGAGCGTACCGACAGCAGCATGCTCTTCAGGCGCGCGCGATCCGTCTGCTGCGACACGGCACGCAGACATTCCTCCAGCGGCAGAGCGGCCCGGACCAGTGTCGCCAGCTGACGCGTGATCAGGGCAAGGTCGGTGGCACTGACGCCGCGTTGCAGAAATGCCGGGCGATTGCCGCTTACGGTTTCCCGCCTGGTTACCTCCTGCACTTCCAGCGGGATCCAGCCCTGTTCGCGCAGCTGCTGACGCACCTGGCGCGGTGCGTCTCCCTCGATCACGCCCTTCTTCTCGCGCCCGCCGGCATCCAGCGCCTTGTATTCAAAGGCACCCATGGATCAGTTCACGATCGCAGTGCGGAAACCCGGCAGGAGCATACCGGCAGGACAGGTCGCAGCACCCACGGTCAGTCCCCCTGGGTGACGCGCAGCACTTCTTCCACCGAGGTGACACCCTCGAGCACCTTGCGCCAGCCGTCCTGGCGGATACCGGGTGACAGGGTGCGCGCCGCACGCTCCAGCTCCAGTTCACCCGCGCCATCGTGGATCATGGTGCGCATCGCATCGTTGACGGGGACCAGTTCGTAGATCCCGGTACGGCCACGGTAGCCCAGCTGGTTGCAGGCCGGGCACCCGCCCGGGTGGTACAGGACCGGTGGATTGTCCGCCGCAATACCGATCGCCGTGCAGTCCGCCGGGCCCGCGGTATAGGGCTCCTTGCAGTCTTCACACAGCACGCGGACCAGACGCTGCGCCAGCACACCGATCAGGCTGGATGACAGCAGGAAGGGCTCCACACCCATGTCGCGCAGCCGTGTCACCGCACCGACGGCACTGTTGGTATGCAGGGTGGAAAACACCAGGTGACCGGTCAGACTGGCCTGCACCGCAATCTCGGCGGTTTCCAGGTCGCGGATCTCGCCAACCATCACCACGTCCGGGTCCTGGCGCAGGATCGCACGCAGACCACGGGCAAAACTGAGGGCCACCTTGGTGTTGACCTGGGTCTGGCCGATGCCGTCGAGGTAATACTCGATCGGGTCCTCGACGGTCATGATGTTGCGGCGCTTGTTGTTCAGCCGCCCCAGCGCGGCATACAGCGTGGTGGTCTTGCCGGACCCGGTCGGGCCGGTGACCAGGATGATACCGTGCGGCTTGTTGATCAGTGCATCGATCACTTCACGCGAACGTGCGGACATGCCGAGCTGTTCCAGATCCAGGCGACCGACCTGCTTGTCGAGCAGGCGCAACACCACGCGCTCGCCGTTACCGGACGGCAGCGTGGACACCCGCACGTCCACCGCACGGCCTGCCACCCGCAGGGAAATGCGGCCGTCCTGCGGCAGGCGTTTCTCGGCGATATCCAGGCGTGCCATGACCTTGATGCGCGAGACCAGCAACGGCGCCAGTACCCGCTGCGGTTCCAGCACCTCGCGCAGCACGCCGTCACAGCGGAAACGCACGACCAGCCGGTTCTCGAAGGGCTCGATGTGGATATCCGAGGCATTTTCCTTGACCGCCTCGGTCAGCAGCGCATTGATCAGCCGGATGATCGGGGCGTCGTCCTCGCTCTCGAGCAGGTCCTCCGGCTCGGGGAGGGCCTGCGCCACGTGCATCAGGTCGAGGTCGTCTCCCAGGTCGCCCATCATCTGCATGGCCTCGCTGGAGCCCTGTTCGTAGCTGTTCGCCAGCAGCGTGTCGAACTGTTGCTGGTCGATCTGGTGCAGCCTGACCGGCATGCCCAGCAGGCGGCGCAGTTCGATCAATGCCGCCGGGGATACCTTTGCGGTATGCGCCACCAGCGCCTTGCCGTCCTCGTATCCGGTCACCAGCACACCGTTGCGCTTGGCAAACAGGAAAGACGGGCGACGCAGGGTCTGCTCGTTCCCGGGTTCCGGGATCTCGCTACCCGTATTCAGTACATCATTCGTCTGCTGCATTGTCGCCTGTATGGTCGCCTGTATGGACGGTGCCGGCTGGTGGCTGCGGGGTACCGGAGGCCTTCGGCGGTGCGGAGAACTCCTTGATATCGGGCATTACGGGTTGTGACCTGCCCGGCAAAAGGCTGATCCCGCCGTCATCCACTCCCTGCTGCAGTTCGCGCATGAAGTTGTACTTGCTGTTGGTGTAGTTGCTGGTCACGGTACCGTTGCGGAGGATGACCGGGTGGATAAAAACCATCAGGTTGGTCTTGTTGACGTCCGAGGACCGCGACTTGAACAGGTTGCCCAGCAGCGGGATATCCCCCAGCAGCGGCACCTTCTGCACGGAAGTTCTGACCTGGTTGTCAATCAGCCCGCCAAGCACCACCACCTGGCCATCTTCCACCATGACATTGGTCTTGATCGAGCGCTTGTTGGTCACGATATCCGATGCCCCGGCGACGCTGGCCGCGATGCTGGAGACCTCCTGGGAAATGTCGAGACGCAGTGCATCGCCCTCGTTGATCTGCGGCTTGATCTTGAGTGTCAGGCCGACATCCTGGCGCTGGATCGTCTGGAACGGATTGGATGCCCCGTTGGTCGCGCCGGTGTTGGAATAGGATCCGGTGACGAACGGCACGTTCTGGCCGATCACGATCTCGGCTTCCTCGTTATCCAGTGTCACCAGGGTCGGTGTCGACAGGATGTTGGTATCGGCGTCCGATGCCAGCGCGTTGAGCACGGCGGCGTAACTGAAGTGGTCCTTGTTGATATCGCCGCCACCTACCAGAAAGTTGTCGGCAATCGACGGCAGGGAACCGCCGCTACCCGAGGAAGACGCCACACCGGCCACGGCATTGGCGATATCCGTGATCGGTGTTCCGCTGTTGGTGAAGCTGATGACTCCGATCGGGGCGGTTCCCTTGCTGTTGCCGAACATCCACTGCACTCCCAGGTCACGCGCGATCGTTCCGGACACCTCCGCGATCACCGCCTCGACCAGCACCTGCGCCTTGCGGATATCGAGCTGGCTGATGACCCGCTTCAGGGTGAGCATGATATCCGGCGGCGCCGTGATCACCAGGGAATTGGTCGACTCATCGGCCTGGATATCGAACGAGCCGCCGCTCTTGACCGCGGCGGCACCACCCTTGGCCTGGCTGGACTCCTTCTCCTCGATCTTGCCCACACCCATCAGCACCTTGACGACATCCTTGGCCTCCGCGTAACGCAGGTAGACCACGTCCGTGTTGCCACCGGTTTCCTGTGGTGTATCGAGATGGGATATCAGGGCACGCAGGCGCAGCCGGTCGGAGCGATCGCCGCCCAGCAACACGCTGTTGGTACGTTCATCCGCCACCAGCACCTGCTGTTCGCCGCCGGCGCCCGGCACCTTGCCGGCCGTGGTGGAACGCGTCAGCGCGGTCAGCACCCGCACCACTTCGGTCGCCGAGGCATGAACCAGCGGAATGACCTCGATATCGTTGTCGCTGGCCTTGTCGATGCGCCGGATGATGCTGACCAGCCGTTCGACGTTACTGGCACGGTCCGAGATGATCAGGACGTTGGTCTGCGGATAGGCGGCCAGGTGGCCCTGCTGCGGCACCAGCGGACGCAGGATCGGCACCAGCTGGGTCGCGGAAACGTTGTCGACCTGGATGACGCGGGTCACCATTTCGTCGCCTTCACCGGGGTTCCTGTCAGTCGTGGTCGGGATGTCTTCCTGCTTGGCATTGACGTCGGGAATGATCTTGATGACTTCACCGCTCGGTACGGCCGCAAAGCCGTGCACTTTCAGGATCGAGAGAAATACCTGGTACACCTCGTCACTGTTCATCGGGCGCGAGGAGATGACCGTTACCTTGCCCTTCACACGCGGATCGACGATGAAATTCTTGTGGGCCACCTCGGCGACGGTACTGATCAGGGCACCGATATCGGCGTCCTTCAGATTCAGGGTGATGTTCTCGGCGTGTGCCGGCCACGCGCCGGCCAGCCACAGCAGGGCAATCACCAGGAATTTGCCAGGAATCTTCATTACATCCACCTCGGAGCCAGTCCGGTATTTTGTAACACGCCGGTCGGGATATTTCGACCGGAATCAGTTAATTTTTGCCGCCTGCCTCCGCGCGTTCAGCGGGCATCCAGGGTGAGCAGCTGTTCCGTGCCGTTACGCAGCACCTTGACGGTCACCGTTTCGCCATTCTGCAGGCTCTCGAGTGCCTTCGCTCCGTTGGCCGGGTCGCTCAGGCTCAGATTGTTGACCTCGGTCACCAGGTCGCCGTCCTGCAGGCCCACGTCGGTGAACAGCTGCGGGTCCTTGCCCGGGGATACGACATAGCCAATGGTTTTGCCCGTCGCATCCTGCTTCGGCGTGGCACGCAGCATCCCGTACAGTGACCGGGGACTGTTCCGGAGCTGGTTGCGTATCTGTCGCAGCCGTACCGCCGGCGGCAGGCCTCGGTTCAGGGCGGGTTGACTCCGCAAGGAGGCAGACCCGCCCGTGGGGTTGTCGGTCGGCAGGCGCAGCGTCTCATATCGCCCGCTGCGCCTGAGAATGACCCGGTCCGGGTAGACTTCGCTGAGTTCCGCGTTGCCCGGCACGTTGTCGCCAATGGCGTACTGTTCTTCCTTGCCGCCCGAGTCCGCGATTATGGCGCGCGCGTCCTGCTTGTTGTCCGCGGCCAGCGCGCCCCGCAGGGTCAGCCGCAACTGTGTTTCCGGCGCATCGACCGGCGCACTGGTCGCCGCCGCTGTTGCGCGTGTCGGCACACCCATCAGGTGCAGGCCCGGCAGCTGTTCGATCAGTGCGAGGTGCGGGTCCTTCTGCGCGGCATCGACCGGCGGTGCGGAGGCCGGTGTTGCCAGCGGCTCCGGCTGCGGGAGCAGCGCCCAGGTCAGGGAGGCCAGTTGTGCGGCAATCCAGATGACCAGCAGGACATTGACCACACGGATCCCGATCTGCGCATTGCGTCCCTGCAGCAGGCGCACCAGATCGTTTGGTTGCAGTGATATTCCACTCATGGATACGGATCACTCGCCTGTGGTTTCCGTTCAGCCCTGGCGTGACCGGGACGCCGGCCTGCCTCGCCCGCCCGGCTTGCCACCGGAACGGTGCGGTGGCCGGCCGCGCCCGCCGGCGGGGCGCGGCTTCCGTTCGATCCGGACCGGTGGCCTGATCTCGCCGATGTAATTGTCCGGTACGGTACCGACCGGGATCTTGTGCCCGATGAATTCCTCGATATCGGGCAGGGAATACACAAAATTCTCGCAGGCGAAACTGATGGCGTCACCGTCCTTGCCGACGCGCGCGGTGCGTCCGATGCGATGGACGTAATCCTCGGCGTCCTGGGGCAGGTCATAGTTGAATACATGACTGACGTCCGGGATATGCAGCCCACGCGCCGCGACATCGGTCGCGATCAGCACCGGCAGCTCACCGCGCTGGAACTCGCCCAGCAGGCGCTGGCGTTTATTCTGTGGCACGTCCCCGGACAGTACCGCGCACTTGAAGCCGTTGCCTTCCAGGTAGGACCAGACCCGCTCGGCATTGCGCTTGGTGTTCACGAAGACAATGCTGCGATGCGGGTCGGTATGATTGAGCAATCCGATCAGCAACGGGATCTTTTCCTCGTTGGCCGTGTGATACAGCACCTGCCGGACCCGTTCCGCCGTGATGATTTCCGGAACCACATCGACATGGACCGGGCGATTCATGTGCTCATAGGCAAGCTCCTGTACCCGGTGTGACAGCGTAGCGGAGAACAGCAGGCCCATGCGCTCCTCCGGTGGCGGACAACGGCGCAGCAGGAAGCGGATGTCCTTGATAAAACCGAGGTCGAACATCCGGTCCGCCTCGTCCAGCACCACGGCCTGTATCATCTTCAGATCGAAAACATGCTGCTTGAAGTAGTCGATCAGCCGGCCCGGGGTACCGATCAGCAAATCCACACCGGCGGCAATGGCATCCCGCTGTTCGTCATAGCCGGTACCCCCGTAGGCGAGCCCCGGCGTCAGACCGGTATGCCTGCCAAGCACCATGGCGTCGTTATGGATCTGGATCGCGAGTTCGCGGGTCGGGGCCAGCATCAGGGCGCGTGGCTGGTTCGGTTTGCGTTTCGGGTCGGCCGGTTGGGTCAGCAGACGGTGGTACACCGCCACCAGGAAGGCGGCGGTCTTGCCGGTGCCTGTCTGGGCCTGGCCGGCCACGTCGCGCCCCTGCAGGGCCACCGGCAGGGTCTCCGACTGGATCGGGGTACAATAGGTAAATCCTGCCTCTTCAATGCCTTGCATCAGTTCAGGGGCCAGCCCGAAGCTGCTGAAGAGGGTGTGTGTCAAGTGGGTTTCAGACATTGTCCTTTCTGCCAGTAATCCCGGCAGGTATGCCCGGATCTTTGAATTTCACATTATATTTCAGAAACTTGATAATGTGCTAATGAAAATTTGCCGATTACTGCGGAGATGCGGACCAGCGGGAGACGCGCACGGGGTTCAGACCGGCTGGCCAACGCGCGCGCATCCCGGTGCCGGCCTGCACGTGCTGGCAATGAGTGTACACGGAAACGACTGCGGGTGCGTGATTCACGTTCCGTGAAATTAGCCTCACACCGGGCTTGTAAAATCGTCGGAATTAGGCTGAAATAGCCGACATAAGCAGTGTCTGTCCGCCTGTCGCAGGAGAGACACGTCAAGGCTGTCCTGCCAGGGAACGGATTTCACCCCCTGACACATCACACAACGGTTTTCCAGTTCCACAATCTTTCAGGTATGCCCTGGCAGTTTCCTGTGGTTACCGGATTACACCTTCATCATTAGGAGATACCAAGCCGTGAGCGATAACATCCTGCACCTGACAGATGCCACCTTCGACCAGGACGTGATCCGGTCGGCCGACCCTGTACTGGTTGACTACTGGGCCGAGTGGTGCGGCCCCTGCAAGATGATCGCACCGATCCTGGAAGAGATCGCCACGGAATACAACGGCAAGATCAAGGTGGCCAAGCTCAATATCGACGATAACCCGCAAACACCTCCAAAATACGGCATTCGCGGGATCCCGACACTGATGCTGTTCAAGAACGGCAACGTGGAAGCCACCAAGGTGGGGGCGCTGTCCAAGTCCCAGCTGACCGCCTTCATCGACAGCAACCTGTAGCACAGCAAGCCGCGTGCGCCTCCGGGCACCCGGACACACACGGTCCCATACCGGATACGGCACCCGGACCCGACAACAGCCCGACAAACTACAGAAATCCAGCAATCCTCCCGGCCCTTCCGGCCCGTTCCAGAACCCGTAAAACCCGACAAAGGTCCTCTATGAATCTGTCCGAACTCAAGCTCAAACCCGCCTCAGAACTGATCGAAATCGCCCAGGGCATGGGCATTCAGGATGTTGCCCGCCAGCGCAAGCAGGACATCATCTTCTCGATCCTGAAATCACACGCCAAGAAGGGAGAGGACATCTTCGGCAACGGGGTGCTGGAGATCCTGCAGGACGGGTTCGGGTTCCTGCGCTCGGCCGACAGCTCCTACCTGGCCGGACCGGACGACATCTACGTTTCACCCAGCCAGATCCGGCGTTTCAGCCTGCGCACCGGGGACACCGTCGATGGCAAGATCCGCCCGCCCAAGGACAGCGAACGCTATTTCGCCCTGCTGAAGGTCAGCGAGATCAACTACGAAAAGCCGGAGAACGCCAGGAACAAGGTCGCCTTCGAGAACCTGACTCCGCTGCACCCGAACGAGCGCCTCGGGCTGGAACGCGGTAACGGCAGCACCGAGGACATCACCGCACGCATCATC
>CAZMAK010000005.1:56446-66210 GCA_964564245.1 uncultured Ectothiorhodospiraceae bacterium
CGCCCCTCGGCAAGGGACAGCGCGGCCTGATCGTATCGCCACCCAAGGCCGGCAAGACCATGCTGCTGCAGAACGTCGCGCAATCGATCACCTCCAACCATCCGGAGTGTTACCTGATCGTTCTGCTGATCGATGAACGTCCCGAAGAGGTGACCGAGATGTCGCGCTCGGTACAGGGTGAGGTGGTATCCAGCACCTTCGACGAACCGGCCAGCCGCCACGTACAGGTGGCGGAGATGGTGATCGAAAAGGCCAAGCGGCTGGTCGAGCACAAGCGTGATGTGGTGATCCTGCTGGATTCCATCACCCGCCTCGGCCGCGCCTACAACACGGTGGTGCCCTCCTCCGGCAAGGTGCTGACCGGCGGCGTCGATGCCAACGCCCTGCAGCGTCCGAAGCGGTTCTTCGGTGCCGCACGCAACATCGAGGAAGGCGGCAGCCTCACCATCCTCGCCACTGCGCTGATCGACACCGGTTCGCGCATGGACGACGTGATCTACGAGGAATTCAAGGGCACCGGCAACCACGAGATCCACCTGGACCGCCGCATCGCGGAAAAGCGTGTTTACCCGGCGATCAACCTGAACCGTTCGGGTACCCGCCGCGAGGAACTGCTGACCGACGCGAAGGAACTGCAGAAGATGTGGATCCTGCGCAAGTTGCTGCACCCGATGGACGAACTGGCCGCCATGGAGTTCATGCTCGACAAGCTCAAGGCCACCAAAAACAATGCGGAATTCTTCGATTCGATGCGGCGCTAGGTCTTCAGATCTTCCTCTCACACCCCCTGCGCACCCAGGTTGCGCAGGCGATTGATGCGCAGCGCCAGCGGCGGGTGGGTCGCGTACAGGCGGCTGGACTGTTCGCTGAAATTCCGCAACGGATTCACGATAAACATGTGCTGCGTGGCGCGGTTGGCGCCGCTGAACGGTGTGCTACTGGCCGAGAGCTTTTCCAGCGCGGAGATCAGCCCCCGGGGATTGCGGGTCAGGCGGACGCTGGTGGCATCGGCCAGGAACTCGCGCTGGCGTGATACCGCAAACTGCACCAGCACGGCAAACAGCGGGGCCAGCGCCGCAAAAGCAACCAGCACGATCATGACCAGCGCCGGACCGGCACCACCCCGGCCGGAATTTCGCGACCGGCCGGAAAAAAACAGTGTCCGCAATGCCCCGTCGCTGACCAGCGCGATCAGGCCGACGATGACGCCCACCGCGGTCGCGTAGCGGATATCCCAGTTCACGATGTGGCCCATTTCATGGCCGATGACACCCTGCAGCTCCTCGCGGTTCAGGGTGTTCAGCAGGCCGCGGGTCACCCCGATGGCGGCACGTGCCGGACTCATGCCGGTGGCAAACGCGTTCAGCGCATCGGTCTCGATCACGTACAGGTGCGGCCTGGGGATACCGGCGGCAATGGCCATTTCCTCGACCACGTTATGCAGTACGGGTTCCTGGTCGGCGCCCACCTCCTCCGCACCGGTCAGTTTCAGTACCAGCCGGTCACCACTGTGGAACGCAATCCACGACCAGACGGCACCGATGACCAGCAGCAGAAAGCCGCCCCGGAAACCCCACAGGCTGAGAGACCAGGCATCGGGGGCCGGCGCGGGCATACCACGCAGCGCCAGTTCGGCGCTCCAGCCGATCAGGTAACCCAGCACCGTCAGAATGACCAGCAAGGCGAAGACCAGGCGTCGCGTGGCGCGCTGGTTGGCGCGCGCCGCGGCCAGAAAGTCGGTGCGCCGGAGGATCTTGTTCGCCGGAGTACGTCGTGTCGCGCCTGGCGGGGCCAGTTGCGCCCCGCATTGCCGGCAACGGCGGGCACCGGACCGGTTACCGGCACCGCATTCCGGACAACTGGTGGATGGCTGGTCTGGCATCTGCCTGGCGGGACGGCCCCGTGATCCGGGGCCGGCAAACTCAACGCAGGTTCACGGCAGGCACGGCCGTTTCCCCTTCCGGCACCTCGAAATAGGCGGCCTGCTTGAAGGCGAACGCACCGGCGATGATATTGGACGGGAAGGATTCAACCCCGTTGTTCAGCGCCATCACGCTGTCATTGTAGAACTGGCGCGAGAACGCGATCTTGTTCTCGGTTGCACTCAGTTCCTCCATCAGGCGCGAGACGTTCTCATTGGCCTTCAGGTCCGGGTAGTTTTCCATCAGGGCAAACAGCTTGCCCATGGCACCGGTCAGCACACCCTCGGCCGCGATGGCGGTTTCCGGCGTGGTGGCGCTGACGGCCGAGTTGCGCGCCTGGATGACCTTGTTGAGGGTCTCCTGCTCGTAGGACATATAGTCCTTGACCACCTCGACCAGGTTCGGAATCAGGTCATGCCGGCGCTTGAGCTGCACATCGATCTGGCGCCATCCGTTCTTCACCTGGTTCCTGAGGCCGACCAGGCGATTGAACAGCAGCACACCCCAGAGCGGTACGATGACGATCAGTGCAACGACGACCCAGCCCAGCAGTTCCATGACGATCTCCTTATGCAAAACGGACGTATAACGCGAAAGGTTATCTCCGTCGGGTGGCAGGCTGCGGCACTACAGACCATCCCCGCTGCCCGGTCACGCCGCGCCGTTCACGTTTCACGCTCAACAGCACGGTACCCGATATCGGTCCGGTAATAAACATCCGGCCAGCGAATCCGTTCGACGCAGCCGTAGGCCTGCCGCTGCGCGGTGGCGATGGTCTCTCCCAGGGCGCAGACACACAGCACGCGGCCGCCATCGGTCAGCACCCTGTCGCCCGCGCTGCGGGTGCCGGCGTGAAAGACCTTGCACGAATTATCGTCCGTCTCCGGCAGCCCCTGAATGACGTCCCCCCTGCGGTAATTGCCGGGATAGCCGCCGGCCGCCATCACCACGCCAAGCGCGGCACGCCCGTCCCAGTCGACACTGGCCCGGTCCAGAGTGCCATCGATGGCCGCGTTGCACAGTTCGACCAGGTCGGATCGCAGCCGGCACAGGACCGGCTGGGTCTCCGGGTCGCCGAAACGCACGTTGAATTCGAGCACCTTCGGCGTGCCGTCACCGGCAATCATCAGTCCGGCGTACAGGAACCCGGTGAACGGATGCCCCTCGGCCGCCATGCCGCGGACGGTCGGCCACATCACTTCATTCATGATCCGGGCATGGATTTCCGGGGTCACCACCGGGGCCGGTGAGTACGCCCCCATGCCGCCGGTATTGGGTCCCCTGTCCCCGTTGTCGCGTGCCTTGTGATCCTGCGAGGTGGCCAGCGGCAGGCAATGTTCGCCATCGACCATGGCGATGAAACTGGCTTCCTCGCCCTGCAGGAATTCCTCGATCACCACGCGATGGCCGGCCTCGCCGAAGGCATTGCCGGCCAGCATCTCCTCCACCGCCGCGATGGCCTCCGCCTCGCTCTGCGCCAGGATCACACCCTTGCCGGCGGCCAGCCCGTCCGCCTTGACGACGATGGGCGCACCCTGCGCACGGATGTACTCGGTCGCCGGCGCCGTGGTGGTGAAGGTGGCGTAACCGGCGCTGGGAATCCGGTGACGCTGCAGGAAGTCCTTGGCAAAGGTCTTGGAGCCTTCCAGCTGCGCGGCGGCGCGGGTCGGGCCGAAACAACGCAGGCCCAGCGTCTGGAAGCGATCGACGATGCCGCGCACCAGCGGCACCTCCGGCCCGACGATGGTCAGGCCCACGTCGCGGGACTGTACGAATGCAGCCAGCGCATCGAAATCCAGCATCTCGATCGGGACGTTCTCGATGCGCGGTTCCAGCGCGGTCCCGGCATTGCCGGGGGCGACGTATACGCGTTCCACCTGCGGCGACTGCGCCGCCTTCCAGGCCAGGGCGTGTTCGCGCCCGCCGCTACCGATAATGAGGATGTTCATGCTTGCCTGCATAAAGGATTAATGGCCACGGAAACACACGGAACAACACGGAACAAACCCGTATCAAATTATCCCGAAAGCCTGCAACTGAATGCTGTCCCACAAACTCCCTCTCCCTCCGGGAGAGGGCCGGGGTGAGGGAATCAGATCTGGTTAACTGCCTGAACTCTATCCCCTCATCCCGGCCTTCTCCCGGAGGGATGCCGACAGGGATGTTGGTGGTACTGGTCCAGGGATGGACCCGGTAGAGCGAAGCAGGACGCCCGAGCCGGGAGCAATGCAGGGAGCAGTTGCCGATAAGGAATGCATCGCTTAAACAACGGGTGTCGGTTTTCATGTCCCGAACCGATCGACCACGCCCGAAACTATGTTGGATGAACGTGTTACTGATTATCCTCTGTATGTAAACGGGACAGCAGTGATCTGCAATATATTGTGTATGTTCTTTCCGTGTTGTTCCGTGTGTTTCCGTGGCCATTATCATGTCACGTCTCACTCTTCACAGCACAAATCTCAATGCCGGAAATGGCGCATGGCGGTGAACACCATGGCGATGCCGTGTTCGTTTGCCGCCGCGATCACTTCCTCGTCGCGCATCGAACCGCCGGGCTGGATCACCGCCACGATACCGGCCTCGGCGGCCTGGTCGATACCGTCCCGGAACGGGAAGAAGGCATCCGAGGCCATGACCGAACCACGCACCTCCAGGCCTTCATCGGCCGCCTTGAGCGCGGCCACCTTTGCACTGTAGACACGGCTCATCTGACCGGCACCGACCCCGATGGTCATGCCGTCCCTGCAGTACACGATCGCGTTGGACTTGACGAACTTGCCGACCCGCCAGGCAAACAGCAGGTCGGTGAGTTCCTGTTCCGACGGTGCGCGTTCCGTCACCACCTTCAGGTCGGCACGGCCGACCCGTCCGAGGTCGCGGTCCTGCACCAGCAGGCCGCCGTTGACGCGCTTGAAATCCAGGCCGGGCACCGGCTCCGCGCCCCACTCGCCGCACTCGAGTACCCGTACGTTCTGTTTGGCGGCCAGCACCGGCAGGGCATCGGTATTCACCCCGGGTGCAATGATCACCTCGACGAACTGGCGCTGGATGATCGCCATCGCCGTTTCCGCGTCCAGCGGACGGTTGAAGGCGATGATGCCGCCAAACGCCGAGGTCGGATCGGTCCTGAAGGCCCGCTCATAGGCCGCAAGCGGATCGGCACCCAGTGCCACGCCGCACGGGTTGGCGTGCTTGACGATGACGCAGGCGGGCCCCTCGCTAAAGGTCTTTACACATTCCAGCGCCGCATCGGTGTCGGCCACGTTGTTGTAGGACAGGGCCTTGCCCTGCAGTTGCCGGGCCGTGGCAACGGACGCCTCGCGCGGTGCCTGCTCGACAAAGAACGCCGCGCGCTGATGCGGATTCTCGCCATAACGCATGGTCTGGACCTGCCGGAACTGCAGGTTCAGTGTGTGGGGAAAATCGGAACGGCTGCCGTCGGCACCGATCGTGCCGAGGTAGTTGGCGATCGCACCGTCATAGCGGGCCGTGTGTTCGAAGGTTTTTACGGCCAGCGCGTAGCGGGTCGCGTCCGACACCGTGTTGTTGCCGGCGCGCATCTCCTCCAGCACCGTGGAATAATCCACGCTGTCCACCAGCACGGTTACCGAGGCATGGTTCTTGGCCGCGGCGCGCAGCAGGGTGGGCCCGCCGATATCGATATTCTCGATCGCGGCCGGCAGGTCACAGTCCGGACGTGCGACGGTCTGCTCGAAGGGATACAGGTTCACCGCCACGAGATCGATGGGCAGGATCCCGTTTGCCGCCATCACGGCCTCATCGAGGCCACGACGCGCCAGGATGCCCCCGTGAATCTTCGGGTGCAGCGTCTTGACCCGGCCATCCATCATTTCCGGGAAACCGGTGAAGTCGGACACCTCGATGACCGGCACACCGTGTTCCGCCAGCAGTTTTGCCGTCCCCCCGGTGGACAGGATTTCCACCCCGAGGGCGTGCAGTGCGGCGGCGAATTCCATCACGCCGGTCTTGTCGGAGACGCTGATGAGTGCCCGTTTGATCATGACTCAACCCTGTTTGCCTGGTGCCCGTGGCCGCTCAGCCTGCGGGTGGGGAAGTTATTCGAGATTGTACTGCCTGAGTTTCCTGCGCAGGGTACTGCGACTGATACCGAGCATCTCGGCCGCCTGGCTCTGGTTACCGCTGACATGCTGCATGACGACGTTCAGCATGGCCGGCTCGACCTCGTTCAGCACCACGTGATAAAGGTCGTTGACCGGGTGACCGTTCAGGTCGTGCAGGAACAGCTCCAGTGCCGAGGTCACACTGCGACGGATCGGCTGCTTGCGCCGCTCATGCAGGACCGGCATGTTCATGCGGCCAGTTCCCCGTGGTCTGCCAGGCGCGCGAAGTATCCGCGCACGGATTGCAGCTGCGCAGCGGCCGTTTCCACCTGGTTGATTTGCTGCCGGAACACGTTGCCGTCCCGCTGCCCCTTGCTGTACCAGGCGATGTGCTTGCGAGCCACGCGGACACCGGTGTACTCGCCATAGAACGTGTACAGGTTTCCCAGGTGCTCGCAGAGTATGGCGCTGATTTCGGACGGCCCGGGTTCGGGCAGGCGTTCACCCGTGGCGAGGTACCAGGCGATCTGGCGGAAGATCCACGGGCGCCCCTGGGCGGCGCGACCGATCATGACCGCATCGGCCCCGGTTTCCTGCAGCACCTCCGCCGCGCGCTCGGGTGTGGTGATATCGCCGTTGGCAATGACCGGGATACCCACCCCTGACTTGATGGCGCGCACCGTGTCGTGTTCCGCCTCACCACGAAAGCCGCAGGCGCGGGTACGGCCGTGCACGGCCAGCGCCTGGATGCCGGCCCGCTCGGCAAGACGCGCAATCGCCGCTGCGTTCCGGTGTTGCGGATCCCAGCCGGTGCGAATCTTCAGGGTTACCGGTACCGGCACCGCGTTGACCACGGCATCGAGAATGCGCCCCACCAGCCGTTCATCCTGCATCAGGGCCGAGCCGGCCATGACATTGCACACCTTCTTCGCCGGGCAACCCATATTGATATCAATGATCTGTGCACCATTGTCCACATTGAATCGAGCAGCATCCGCCATCATCTGCGGATCCGCGCCCGCAATCTGCACTGCAACGGGTTCGTCTTCACCGGCATGGTCGATACGCCTGCGCGTTTTCTCGCTGCCCCACAGCAGTGCATTGGAAGCCACCATTTCCGATACCGCGAGTCCGGCTCCCTGCGCGCGGCAAAGTTGCCGGAAGGGCCGATCGGTGACACCGGCCATGGGCGCAAGGATCAACGCATTCGGAAGTGTGTAGTGCCCGATATTCACCGGAGATTGTGACGTGTCCTTGTGTTTCCGGAATTGCAGGACGGGAGATAATACCCGCTTGTTCAGCGTTGTGAAAGCGCGTTGGAAAAGACCTGAAATTTCAGGCTTCAGAGAAACTCGAACTGGTAGGAAGCCGCGCTCTCGCCCGGATCCAGCACCTCCAGTTCGACCGACACCCGCTGTTCAGACCGGATACCCGCATCGATATCGGTCTTTGCCTTGAGGTACTCGGCCGGCCGGAAACGGCGCATCGCCACCGGGTTACCGGACTGGTCGCTGAAACTCACCTCGAACACCGGGTATGCCTGGGTAAAGGGTGCCTGATTCTCGAACTCGACATCGATCAGCAGCGCGCCGTCCGCGTCCGGATGCTGGCGCACGTCGCGGCTCAGCAACACCAGCTGTGACGGTTCCTTCGGCAATGGCAGGTTGCAGTTCACCAGTGTGCAGAGGCGGGTGACCGCCGGCCGCCACTCCGGTTGCGCGGCCAGCGCCGCGCGATTGAACCAGATCCCTTGTGCGCCAAGCAGTCCCAGCAACAGGAAGATGCCCAGGCCACTGAGCAGATCCGCACCTCGCACGGGCTGCAGCTGCCAGGCAGCCGGGGTCAGCTCCGGCACGGTGTCGCCTGCCATACCCGCACCGGGGATTTCATTACCGGAATCGCTGCCGTAAAGCGCCTCGATCCGCAAGCGCGTGGACTCGGTCCTGGCCTCGCGCAAATCGGACAGGGTGTCATACAGCGCATCGAAGACGTTGTAGACGTGACGGCATTCACCACAACGCGCCCGCCCCCCGGCCTCGGCCAGCAAGGCAGCCGACACCTCGAAGACAGCGGCGCATTTCGGACAGCAGGTATACATGGGCGGGAGTGTACCGTACTTTGCATGACGGTTTGCAGCCGATCACAAACCGGCACATGCGCCGCCATCGATGGCGCAATCAACCGCAGGAGCGACGGGTTCCCGACAGCAGCACCCATTCGTCCCGCTGCCGCGGTGCTTCGAACACGACCCGGTGCCGGTAGGCCTGCTGCACGGTTTCCGCCTGGTGCTCGAGGATACCGGTCAGCAGGATCCTGCCGCCCGGCAACAGGTAATCGCACAACTGCGACGCCAGTTCCTGCAGGGGATTGGCCAGTATGTTGGCGATCACCAGGTGCGCCGGCGCCAGCGCCGACTCGCCGGGCAGACCGGTCACCAGGTTTCCGCTTACGCCGTTCAGAAGCGCGTTCTCACGGGTCACGTCCACGGCACGGGCGTCGATGTCCACCGCGGCCACCCGGGCTGCACCCAGCCTGGCGGCGGCGATGGCGAGGATCCCGGAACCGCAACCATAATCGATGACGGCCTGCCCGGCCGGCGGGTGGCGGTCCAGCCATTCGAGGCACAGGGCCGTCGTCGCGTGCGTGCCGGTGCCGAACGCGGCGCCCGGGTCCAGCCACACCACGATGCCATCGTCCTGCGGACACTGCGTACCGCTCGGGCATACCCACAGTCGTGAACCGAACTGCATGGGTCTGAAGTTGTCCCGCCAGGCGCTGATCCAGTCGCGGTCAGCCAGCGGTTCGACCTGTATATGGAGCGGCACTTCCGGCAACCGGCTGCAGAGCACCTGCTGCAATGACTCCACACTCGAGGAGCCGGGGAACAGGGCGACCACCCGTACCTGTTCCCACAAAGGAGTTTCGCCGGGTACCGGTTCGACCAGCACTTCATCCAGTGCATCCAGGAGTGAAACGGAAAGTGCGCCTTCCCCTTCCAGCGAAGCGACCACCGCATCGGCCTGTGCCCGGGGAACCACAACGGAAAGATTCAGCCAGTTCATCTGCCGGGTATGCCCGCTCGCCGGGACCGGGATAGGCGGTTAGTTACTTTCCGCCGGGAAGTCGGCAAAGGTATCCCGGACACGATGGGAGGTGAACAGGTAAATAATGATGTAGACCGCGATACCCAGCTGGACCCATCCGAGAGTATGAATTTCAGTGACTGTTCCCCTGAGCAAGGGCACAAAGATCACTGCAATATTCATAGCCGCCGCGGTTGCCAGTATTCCCGCTCCATGCTTCCAGAGCACCTGTACAACTTCACTGGCACCCGGGTTCCGCCTGGACCAGGCAAAGATGAACACGATCACGGGCGCGGTAGTCAGCATTCCGGTCCACAGCGAAAAGGAATCCGGGTACAGGATATGCTGCAACAGGTCGATGCCGGGCGCACTGCCACCGCGTCCCATACTGCGCGAGGCGACCACCACGAGAAAAGGTCGCAACAGGTACAGGATGACCAGCCACAGGCCGGCATCGACCTTGAGGCTCATATGCTTGTCATATTCACCAGGATCATACAGCCTTGACATAAGCTCCACTCCACCACCGGGTCCGGCAATGATTATTCCGTACTCACAGCTGTCCCACAAACTCCCTCTCCCTCCGGGACGCCTGCAGGGATGCAGGCGGTACGGGTCCAGGGAGCGAAGCAGGACGCCCGAGCCGAGAAGGGACGCACGGTTTGTACAGCCGG
>CAZMAK010000006.1:0-65660 GCA_964564245.1 uncultured Ectothiorhodospiraceae bacterium
TGGAGCCCGGACTTTCCTCCCCGCTTGCGCGGCGCGACTGTCTGGCCGACTCCCGTGGGCAGTATAGGCCATTCGTGGCCCGGGGCACCGGAAATTTCCGGGCTCAGTCCGTATGCGGCCTGCGGATGCCGCGCAGCAGCCGGCCGATCCAGCGGTTGATGAAATGGTCACGCGACAGAAAAGGGAAGATCCCGTGCCGGCCGCGCAGTCCGAAATCCGCCTTCAGCTGGAGCAGCCCCGGGTGTGCGGGGTAGAGCCGCAGGCCGCGGCGCAGGGCGAGGTAGGCACCCTCGCGGTTGCGCAGCCGGTACTCCGCCAGCGCAAGGTTGTAGAGCACCTCGGCATCCTGGCTGTTGCCCGCGGCGGCCTTGCGGCACAGCTTGATGCCGCTGGCGTCGCCCAGTAGCACTCGCGTCAGGCCGTGAAACGAGGTATAGCGGTCCTGGAGTTCGTCGTAGCCGGATTGCTCGTCGAGGGTACGAAAGGTGGACAGCGCAGCCGCGTAATCCCGGCTGCGGAAGCGCTCGAGGCCGGCGGAAAAATCCTCGCACGGTTGCACCTGCGATGCTGACTCATCGGTAATCATCCGCTGACCCATAGTCCCCTCGCTGCAGGTGACGGAATACCGGCCGATGCACGCGCCCGCGCACCGGAGTTGGGCATGACCGGTCTGATTGCGTGCAGGTTATGCCTATTGGTCGAAAACGCAACCCTTGTCGTCAACCGGCAGGCAATTACCCGGTGTTGCGTGGTACCGGTGCGCCGCCTGGCCGGACACACTGGCAGCGGGTGACGCAAGCGGTATAATCCTGACTCCGAAGCAGACCCCGGCCGCGCACTGGCGTGGCTTTTTTGTGGACATGCCAAAAGATCACCTGCCCGTGTTCGAACAGTCCGGCGACAAGGAATTGCGCAGCCGCGTACGGTTGTTCGGCAATCTGCTGGGCGAGGTCCTGCGGGAACACGCCGGCGAGGACATCCTGGCCACCGTGGAATCGTTGCGCAGGGGCTACATCCGGCTGCGGCGCGAGGACAACCCGCGCCTGCGTGCGCGACTGACGGGCGAGATCAGCGAACTCGATCCGCAGGTCCTGACGCATGTCATCCGCGCCTTCAACCTCTACTTCAGCCTGGTCAATCTCGCGGAAGAGGCCTTCCAGCATCGCCAGCGCCGCAAGCAGGCCCGCAAATACGGGCACCTCTGGATCGGCTCCTTCCAGCGCACGCTGGAAGACTTTCATGCCAGCGGCATCGGTCCGGAACAGCTGCAGCAACTGCTGAACCAGACGCTGTACCTGCCGGTGTTCACGGCCCATCCGACCGAGGCCATCCGCCGCACCGTCATGGGTTCGCTGCGCAGGATCTTCGTCACCAGCGAGAAACTCGACGACCTGCGGCTGGGACGTGAAGAACGCGAGTCGGCACAGCAGGACCTGAAGCAGCAGATCCAGGTGTTGTGGAAGACCGATGAGGTACGCCTCCACAAACCGACGGTCGAGGACGAGATCCGCAACGGTCTGTACTTTTTCCATGAAAGCCTGTTCGCGGCGGTTCCCAAGACCTACCGCTATCTGGAAAAGGCCCTGTATCACATCTACGGCGGACGCGAACAGGCCGCGCCGGTCGTGGTGCCCGGCGGCCTGCTCCGGTTCGGCTCGTGGATCGGCGGTGACCGCGACGGCAACCCGTTCGTCCGGCCCGCGACCACCGCCCTCGCGCTGCGCATGCACATGCGCGAAGTGCTGGGCGTGTACGTGGAAAAACTCGAGCAGCTCGGCGCCCGGCTCACCCAGTCGACCCGCCTGTGCCATTTCTCGACCGCCTTCACCGAAAACCTGGCCCGCGACGAACGGCACTACAGTGACGCCTGCGGCAATTTCCCGGAGGCCTACCGCCACGAGCTCTATCGCCGCAAGATCTGCATCATGCGCAACCGCCTGCGTCTGAACCTGGCCGACATCGACGCGCGCATGCAGGACCCGGCCGGGCGGATCAGCCGCAGTCCCTCGGCCTATCGCAACGAGCAGGAACTGCTGGACGACCTGCAGGTGATCCGCCAGTCACTGATCGCCGGCGGCGACGGGCAGGTGGCCGGCGCGGAGCTGCAGGACCTGATCCGCCTGATACAGACCTTCGGTTTCTACCTGATGCATCTCGATGTCCGGCAGGAATCGACGCGCCATACCGATGCCGTCAGTGCCGTGTTCAGGCAACTGCCGGGGTCACCCGGCTACGCGGCACTCGACGAAACCGCCCGGCAACGCGCGCTGAGCGAAATGCTGATGGAAAGCCCGCCGGCGATCCGCCGCGACACGCTGGACGAGACCACGCGCGAGACACTGGAAGTATTCGATGTCATGCGCGACATGCAGGACGAGATCAGCAGCCAGGCGTTCGGCAACTACATCATCTCCATGACACACACGGCCAGCCATATCCTCGAGGTCATGTGGCTGGCGTGGCTGTGCGGGCTGGCCGGACGGCGCGACGGCGACACCTTCTGCAATATCCGCATCGCCCCGCTGTTCGAGACGATTCACGACCTCGAGCACATCGAGGTGGTATTGTCCGAACTGCTCGACAACGAAACCTACCGCAACCTGCTGAACCGCTCCGGACATTGCCAGGAAATCATGCTGGGTTACTCCGACTCCTGCAAGGACGGCGGCATCCTGGCCTCCAACTGGAGCCTGTACGAGGCACAGAAAAAGATCATCGCCATCTGTGGCCGCCACCGCATCGATGTACGCCTGTTCCACGGCCGCGGCGGCACCATCGGCCGTGGCGGCGGCCCGACCCACGAGGCGATCCTGTCGCAGCCCCCGGGCACGGTACACGGGCAGATCAAGTTCACCGAACAGGGCGAGGTACTGCGCTACAAGTACAGCAATGTGGAAACGGCGGTATACGAGCTGTCCATGGGCATTACCGGCCTGCTCAAGGCCAGTACCGGCCTGATCCGGCCGGTCAGCGCGGACCGGCGCGACTACATGCACATCATGGACGAACTCACCGCGATCGGCGAACACTGTTACCGCGACCTGGTCGACGCCACGCCGGGCCTGTTCGACTACTTCTACGAGATCACCCCGGTTACCGAGATCGGCCTGCTCAACATCGGCTCGCGGCCGTCGCACCGCAAGCAGCAGGACCGTTCCAAGGACTCGATCCGTGCCATTCCCTGGGTGTTCGGCTGGGCACAGTCACGCCATACCCTGCCCGCCTGGTACGGACTGGGCAGCGCCCTGCAGCAGTGGCGTAACAACGATCCGCAACGGCTGGCGCGCCTGCAGAGCATGTACCGTGAATGGCCGTTCTTCCGTGCCCTGCTGAGCAACATCCAGATGGCGCTGTTCAAGGGCGAAATGAACATCGCGCACGAGTACACCCGCCTGGCCGGTGACCAGACACTGGCACAGGGCATCTTCAACAAGATCCGGGACGAGTACCAGCGCACCATCGAACAGGTGCTGCACGTGATCGGCGCACACCAGCTGCTCGAGGAAAATCCCGTGCTCGGCCTGTCGCTGTACCGGCGCAACCCCTACCTGGATCCGCTCAACAACATCCAGATCACCCTGCTGGCGCGTTACCGCGACAGCAGCGAGTCCGCCGGCGCCCGGGAGCAGTGGCTGCACCCCCTGCTGCGTTCGATCAACGCCATCGCCAGCGGCATGCGAAACACCGGCTGATTTGGGAGTCGCCGCCTGCCCCGCGGTGCCGGATTTCAGCCGGTAGCGCGGTTCGCGCGGGATGATGAGACAGGTTCTAGTAGACAGCCACTGCGTCTCGCGGCAGGATACTCCAGCATATGGACAAGCGGCTCGCCCTGGTGGTTGATGATTCACGCTCTGCGCGCGAGTCCCTCAAGCGCATGCTGGAACAACACAACCTGGCGGTCGACACGCTGGATTCCGCGCCGGGCGCACTGGAATACCTCAGGCAACACACACCCGACGTCATCTTCATGGATCACATGATGCCGGGCATGGACGGCTTTCAGGCGGTCGAGGCCATCAAGGGCAACCCGGACACCGCCACCATCCCGATCATGATGTACACCTCCAGGGAAGGAGACCTGTACCTCAGCCAGGCGCGCGCCCTCGGCGCAGTGGGCATCCTGCCCAAGCAGGTGCAGCCGGCCGCGCTGTTCGAGGTGCTGAACAGACTCGGGCTGGTGCGCGAGCGCCGCACCAGGGCCACGTCGGAGAACCACTTTGTGCTGCTCGACCCGCCCGAGGAGGTCGCGCTCTCGGCCGCGCGCGAGCAGATCACGGAAATCGCCGATGCAGCCGCCCGGTCGGTACAGGCACAGCACAGCACGCCCGGGCAGCTGGCCGAACAGCTGGAAAAATACCACCGGGAAATGCTGGAAAACCTGCACGAACTGCGCAGCACACTGGATCGGCCCGACCCGGAAAGACATCGTTACCACGCAACGGCACCCCTGCTGGCTATCGTAATCATGCTGATCCCGCTACTGTGGCTCTACCAGCAGGGCGCCGCGACGCGTGACGCCCTGGACCAGGCGAACCGGCAGATCGGGCAGTTACGCACGCAGCAATCGCGGGAGCCCGGCAACAAGGATCCGGTACAGGCGGTGTCACAGAAACAGTTGCAACCCCGCGACAGTCACGGGCACGTGCGGGACGGACAGGTCTACGACAGCATCGCCTGGGCACTGAACCAGCACAGCGCCTACCCGCTGAACCAGGAGGCCTTTGGCGATGCACGTCTGGCCCTGGTCCAGGAACTGGTGGAGCGGCTGGATGCACTGGGCTTCCATGGTACCGTCCGGCTGGAATCACACCTCGGTGAATTCTGCCTGTCCGGCAAGGACAGCGATGAACCCGGGCCGGCCGCGCCGGACACTCCGGTTACGGAATGCGACCTGATCGGTCATCCGCAGCAACAGCTGCCCGATGCCGGTGAGCGCCAGTCCATCGCATTCGCGAACTTCCTGTCGACCTCGCCGCTGCTTGCGAGCGGTCATATCCGCATCGAGATCGTACCGTTCCTGTTCAGCCGGCCGCGTATCGCCTACCCGCCACGGCAGGGCGATGTCACCGCCCGGGACTGGAACCGGATTGCCGCGGCCAACAACCGTATCGAGGTCAGGCTGCTGCCCGACACGGAATAGCACGCCCCGGCCGGCAACCGCCACCGGGCCCTAGCCGGTATGCTTTTCCACTGCCACTGGCTGCAGGCCGGTATTCGACCTGCACACCAGCAACGGCCGCGAGGCCTTGCGCAGGACATGTTCCACCACGGAGCCGTTGGTCAGGCGATCCAGTCCGGTACGCCCGTGGGTGCACATGGCAATGATGTCCGCGTTGGAGCTGGACACCGCATCGAGAATTTCTTCTGCCGGGTGCCCGCTGCTGGCCGACTGCAGCGAGACCGAGATACCGGCATAGCCCAGCATGGCCTTGTAGTCCTCGATCCGCTCGTCGATGTTCCTGTTGTCCAGGGTATCACCGGTTTCGGAAAAAACGCGGTAGTCGTGAAACAGGATCACCTCGGACTCATAGAAGCGCGCAAACTCGACAACCAGCGGAATAATACTGTAGCTGGATCCGGAGCCGTCGATCGGGACCAGGATGCGGTCGAACAGGTGGTCGATATCGCGGTCCTGCGGCCTGCCGCCGGTCACCGGCGGCAACAGCATGGGCGCGTGCGCATGGCGCATGACGTGTTCCGCCACGCTGCCGGCGAGCAGGCGCTCGATGCCCTTGCGGGCATGAGTCGGCATGGCGATCAGGGCGGCGGACATGAGGGCGGCCGCCTTGACGATCTCACTGACCGGTTCACCCATGCGCACATCACAGGTGAGCGTGGCGGTGACCGCTTTCAGGTGCCGGCGAAACGCGTCCAGTGAGCGGATCGCCTGGTCGCGCTGCTCCTCGATGTACTGCTGCTCGTAGGCCGAAAGGTCCGGCAATATGTGCAGCAGGGTAATCTGCACGTCCATGCGCTGGGCGAACCTGCGCACGTAGGGCAGCACTTCGATATCCAGTTCGCTGCCGTCCAGCGGCACCAGTATCCGGTAAGTCATCCTGTATTCCCTGTGCCGGGATCCGGGCGCGGCAGACAGTACAAGGGGCAGTCGTTGCGGGTTCTGAAGGGAATCAATATAGCACAATCACCGACGGCAACAGGGCCCGGGATGGCCGCCCCGCCCGTGCGGTGTTGCTGTTTGCCCCGGCCCTGCATTTACCGGCGGAACCAGAGGTTGACCAGGATGCTGATGACGATACTGACGATGATCATCGAGGTCACGGGGATGAACAGGCTGCCATGCTCACCCTCACGACGCAGATCGCCGGGCAGATGGCCGAACCAGCTGAACAGACCGGGCACCAGGGTCAGCAGCACCCCCAGTACCAGTAACAGCAGGCCCGCCAGGATCAGTACGCGTGCCACGGCAAGCCCTCACCCGATGCCCTGCAGGTAGTCCCGCAGGTACAGGCGCTCGAACCAGTCCCGGTCCCACGACTGGTCGCTCAGCAGGTCATGGCATTCCGGTCGCATCACGTACGCCCAGGCCTGGCAGGGCCGTTCCATGGCATCGCTTACCACCACGCGGACACGCTGGTAGAAATCGCTCTCGAATGCGTCCAGCCGGCCCAGCTGCAACTGGCCCAGCCCTTGGTACAGGATGCCCCTGGTGTTCGCACCGGGTTCCGGCCGGATACCGGGGTAATGCCGGTCACGCACGGTGTAACAGACGTAATTGTCCAGCACCGCCGCCACAGCGCTGTAATGGCTGCCGCTGACCCGCTCCATTACCTCGGGAAACTGCAGGGTGCCGTAGCAGAACAGGCGCATCTTCATTGCCCCCGGCCGGCGACGAAGGCATCCATGCGCAGTACAGCACGGGCGTTGGCCGTGGTCCGCGCGGCGACGTCCGGCTCCGGCATGGCGCGCACCTGCGCCAGTGCCGCCAGGCAATACGGCAGGTATTCCGGGCTGTTGCGCTCGCCGTGGTGCTGGGCAACCGTCATGTCCGGTGCATCCGTTTCCAGCACGATGTCCTCCAGTGGCAAATCGTGCGCCAGCGCACGCAGCCGGCGGGAACGCTCATAGGTCAGCATGCCGCCGAAGCCCAGGCGGAAGCCCAGCTCGCGGTAGCGCGCGGCCTGCTGCAGGCTGCCGTTGAAGGCGTGGCAGATGCCACCGCTCACGCGAATCCGCTGCAGGGTGGCCAGCACCGTGTCGTGTGCCTTGCGCACGTGCAGGATTACCGGCAGGCCGCAGCTGCGTGCGATCTCGAGCTGCGCCTCGAACAGCGTCTGCTGGCGTGCGCGATCCAGTCCCTCGACATGGTAATCCAGCCCGATTTCGCCGATCGCCAGCAGCGGATGGGAGGCCACGCACTGCTCCAGCCGTACCACATCGGTATCACGGTGCCGGGTCAGGTACACCGGATGCAGGCCCAGTGCGGGGAACAGATTCGCGTCGCCTGCGCAGCAGGCCAGCAGTTCGTCCCAGGTCTCCGCCAGCACACCGGGGACGACGATGCCGGTTACGCCCCGGGCACGGGCGCGCTCCAGCACTGCGTCACGGTCGGCGGCAAATTCCCCGACGTCCAGATGGCAATGGGTATCGATCAGCGCCATACCGCCATTGTATGCAGGATGCACATTGTCGCCCAGCCGTTTTCTGGTATGTTGCCGGCATGCCTGAACCGTCCACCGAGAACGCCGCACCCCGGGTCGACCTGGAACGGCGTTTTGGCGGGATTCTCCGCCTGTACGGCAGCACCGCACTGGAACGCTTTCGTGCCGCCCACGTCTGCGTACTGGGTATCGGCGGGGTCGGCTCGTGGGCCGCCGAGGCGCTGGCCCGCTCGGCGATCGGGCAGATCACGCTGGTGGACATGGACCACGTGGCGGAATCCAACATCAACCGCCAGCTGCCGGCCCTGGACGCAACACTCGGTATGGCCAAGGTGCAGGTCATGCGCGAGCGGATCCTGCAGATCAACCCGGCCTGCGTGGTGCATGCGATCGAGGACTTCGTCACGGCCGACAATCTCGCCACGCTGCTGACCGGCGATTACGACTACATCATCGACTGCATCGACGGCTTTCGCACCAAGGCGCGGCTGATCGCGCACTGCCGGCGCAACCGCCTGCCCGTCATCACCGTGGGTGGCGCCGGCGGGCAGGTCGACCCGACCCGCATCCGCGTGGCCGACCTGAGCCGGACCGAACATGACGCGCTGCTCTCCAGGACCCGCAAGCTGTTGCGCACGGAGTACGGGTTTCCGAAGAACCCGAAACGCCGCTTCGACGTGCCCTGTGTCTACTCGCTGGAAAACCCGGTGTTCCCGGCCGCAGACGGCGGCATCAGCCCGGCCAGGCCGGAACACGCCACGGGCGGCCTGACCTGCGCCGGCGGGCTGGGATCGGCCATGCCGGTGACTGCCAGCTTCGGTCTGGCCGCCAGCGCGCATGTCCTGAAAAGGCTGGCCGTCAGGGCGGCTGAAGCGACCGGGCAGCAGGAACCCCGCGCAGTAGAACAACCGGGAGAATAGTTCAGAACCGCCGGCGGACGCCCAGCGTAATTCCGGTATTGCGGGTTTTGCTGTCCGGTTCGTTGACCAACTGCGCAGGCACCACGGGTGTGCCGTTCTGCTGCAACACGACGGCCGTGCTGGCATCGAGTGGCCAGGACTCGAACCAGGTCGACAACCACACCGACAGGCCGGACGGGAGATCGTGTTCAGCCAGCAGGGACACCCGGAAGCCGTTAGCGGCACGCGGATCCAGGTTGACGTCATCATAGGGGCCCTTGAACCGCACGTGGAGCTGTGGATCGAGCGGGCGCTGCCAGCGGACATCCACTGCCAGGCGATCCCGCCGGCCGATCGGATGTTCCCCGCGTATGCCGAGTCCCCAGTACCACCAGCGGTAGTCCTCCACCTCGCCAGACAGGGTGGTGGACTGGATATCGCGCCGCCAGTCCCGGTAACCCAGGCCGGCGTAGCCATCAACACCGCGTCCAGGCATACCGGCCAGCCGGTGACCGGCGCGCGCGCTCCAGTCGGCGATGCGCTCGTCCGTCCGGGTGGTAGCGTCCGGTGCCGTGTAATCGACCCGGCCGGTATGCAGCCACAGTTCCGACTCGCCGAACCAGTCGCCGGTGCGCCAGCGGATCCCGCCTGTCAGCCCCGGCACCACCCCGCCCTCCCGGTCCAGGCTCGCACCGGCCGTGTTGAACTCTTCGTAGCCGAAGTCCAGTGCCGAGGCGCCCAGCCACCAGCAGGTCGTATTTGCACACGGCTGTGCGTGCGCCAGCGTACCGGACGCCAGCCAGAGCACAAGCACACGGGTGGCGGAATTCAACCGGGGGAAATGCATGCAGCGGTATCCGTTGACGGCGTGCGGACCCGGTGGTCCGCACGCTGGCCGTATCACGGGACAGAAGACGCTATAGCGCAGCCAGATCGTCCCACGTGGTCATGATGGTGGATGGATTCCCGTCGGAGTCCACGAGATCGATCTGCACATTGACTCCATCCGGCTGCGCCGTCACCGTGGCGCTGGAACTGTCCTTGCTGGTGGTAATCACCAGTACACCGGCCGTCGGATTGCCGTTGGATACCCCGTCGGTGCCGTCATTACCGGTAAATGGCGTGGTGGTCTGGAACGTGACCGACCCGTTCAGCTTGCTGGAGCCGACCGTCGCCGCGGCATCGTAGGTGAAGTCGCCGCTGACCGAATCGGCGCTCAGCATGTAATCATAGCCGGTCAGCACCACCGTTTCCGTCCCGTCCTTCCCGCCCAGCTGGCTACCGCTCAAATCCACGTCAACCAGGCCGGCGCCGTCATCGCTGATCGCGATGGACATGTCGCCATTGACGAATACATTGACGATACCGTCGTTGGCGGAAAAGTTGCTCATCGTGGTATCGATCGCCAGGTCATAGGGCGCGACGGGACTGGCCGGGTCAAAGTTGGCCGAGACCGAGCTGATGGTAAAGGCAAACACGCCATCCAGCACGGTGCCGGACTCGTGGCATTGCGTGAACTGGACACTGAACGAGTCACCTGGCATCAGGTAAGTGGCACTCGGGTCGGAAAAGGTTGCCAGGTAGCTGACCGTCCCGCCGCCGATACCGGTGCAGGCCCACCCGCCGGAAACGGTGACGCCGGTCAGGGTACCGGCAGGAACCGCTTGCACAGCTATCCTTTCGAGCTGCTGCAGTGCAAAGTCCGCGAACCGGAATTGTGAGTGCCCCGCACCGCCCGTGACGCCGGTGATGAAACTGGCCCCGCCGGAAGAACCCTCTGCAATGTTCTGCGAGTCGAACACGACGGCGGTAACGTTCTGTACATTGGTGGAAGTCACGCTCATCGCGGGGTACTGGCTCAATCCGCCGCCACCCCCGCCCCCGCACGCGGACAGAAACCCGAGGCCGACCGCCGGCAATAATGTTCTGAGTCTGGTCACAACCTGCCTCCCTGGCTGAATGATTGGTATGGTTTTTTCAACACTACACCGTCGAACGGAACCATTTCAATCAGACATCTCCTACCGTGGCGTGCACACTTCAGGAATGCGATCCAGTTCACAGTTACAGCCACCCCGTCGAGCCGGGCCGACCGGATGACCGGAAGCCATTGTTTCTTATCGGATAAGATCCCGCCTGGAGGAAACCGGCGAGCATGCCGTGCACGACACCGCGCCGCCGGGACCCGGGATGGAGGGTAGAAGCGAACCGGGTGCCGCACGCATCGACCGGCCTGCCCGACGCGGCCGGATACGTCAGCACGGCTACGAGGTCCCGGTTATTGCACGCTGCCGAAGCCGTAATCGGCGCTGCCTGCCGGAACCGGCAACCCGGCCAGCTGGCAGCCCTGATGGATCGGGCCACCGGGGAACAGCCCGTACAGGTATTTCATCCCGCCACGTGCATGGAAGCGCTCTTCCAGTGCATCGTACAATTCGCGTGACCGGATCGACTCCGGACCCTCGTGACGCACAAAGAACTCCTGCAACGCACGCACGGCTTCCCAATGGGACTCACCCGGATCCAGGCCAATGCCACGGGCAAAGGCAATGGCCTCCTCCTTCGTCCACCCGTCCGGCGCATGCGGAAAATCCTGGACTACCGTGTCCATTGCAACATTCGACATCATCACCCGTCCTCCTGTTCTGTTCTGCAACGACCAGATTCACAGTACCAGCGTAGACGCCTGCCCTCGAATCGGCAAGCCGGGAAGCGACGCAGGTGCGCCCGCGGGATCCCCCCTCGCCGGCTCGCCACGATAGCCTGCGTCCGACAGGCGCCTAGTGCAGCAGGTAACGCCCACCCGAGGCCACGGCCACCACCAGCAGCCCGAGCAGCAGGTTGATGCCGATCAGTACCCGGATCTGCGCGAGCGACTTGCCACCGGCCGGCCAGTCCGCGTTCGCTACCGCCCGCTTGAGCCGCCCGAACGGCGCAAAATAGACATGCAGGAAGATCAGGATCATGGTGTAGCCGCACCAGAGCATGACATGGACGTGCAGCCCGACGTGATCGAAGCCCTGGTAGTAGGAAAGCACCATCCAGTAACCGGTCGCCAGCAGGGTCGCGATGGCCGCGAACACCCAGGGAAAGAAACGGCTGAACACGCCCGCCCACAATGCCAGCCGTACCGGCGGCTCCAGCTGGCTGGCTGCCACCGGCCGCAACGCCATGTACGCAAAAAACATCCCGCCGACCCAGATCACCGCGGCCAGCAGGTGCAGCAATATCGCCAAACCCATGATCGATCACTCCCCGGGTTCACCCGGTGTGTACAAACGAACTTGCACGCATTGTACAATGCCACCACGCAAAATGCCCCGCCACAGGAAACCGCGCGCATGCCGACGAGTGAACAAACCCCGGTACACATCAGTCAGTCGGTCGCGATCCTGGTGGACGGCAACAACATCGAACGCAGCATCCACTCGGAAACCGGCAAGCCCAATACCATGCTCAATTTCGATACCCTGGTGCCGCGGCTGCTGGGTAACCGGGGTCTGAACCGGCTGGTGTACTTCCGCGAAGGCCGGCAGATCTCGTCCAAACTCAGGGAACGCCTGCATGCCAACTACCACGGCTCGGTGCGGCCCTGCCGCAAGAGCGCCGACATCCCGCTGTCGATCAAGGCCACCCAGCTTGCCAACAAGGTCGACACCATCATCATCATGTCCGGCGATTCCGACTACGTTGAACTGGTCGCGCACCTGAAGTCGGAAGGCGTGCGCGTGGAAATCGCCGCCGTGCCCTCCACCACCTCGAGGCTGCTGATCGAGGAAGCGGACTACTTTCACGAGATCACGCAGGAAGACTGGTTCACGCTGGAACCGAAGAAGAAGGCCGTGCGCACTCCGCCGGTACGCAGGCCGGAGCCGCCCGTCGCGGACAGTTGACTGGCAGCCGGCTACGCATCGGGCAACAGGCTGTCACCAGTCAGGGCGATATCCACGGCACGGGCGCACTGGCGCCCCTCGCGGATCGCCCACACCACCAGCGACTGACCGCGACGTGCGTCACCGCAGGCAAATACCCGGTCCAGGCTGGTACGGAAATCCGCCTCCGTTGCGTGGATATTGCCGCGCTCGTCCAGTTGCACGCCACTGTCCCGCACCAGCCCCGCGTGGCGGACATGACTGAATCCGGTGGCAACCAGCACCAGCTGCACCGGCAGCCGGCGCACCATCCCGACCACCGGATGCCGTTTCCAGCCACCGTCCGCGCGCCGCTCCCAGCGTAGCCGCTGCAACTGCAGCTCGCTTACCCGGCCCGCCTCACCGGCCAGCGCCGTCGTGTCGAATCCCCAGATGCGGCGACAGCCCTCCTCGTCATGGTCGGTGGCATGCCATTCCGGCACCGGGCCGGGCCAGTACAGCAGATTGTCCACCCTGCGTGGCGGACAGTCGTGGTACTGGATCTGGTAGACCTCGCGGGCGCCCTGCCGCAGTGCGGTACCGACACAGTCGCCGCCGGTGTCACCGCCACCGATCACGGCCACCGACCTGCCGTGCGCGTCGATGACGCGGTCCGGTGCAATGCCCGCACCGGCCACCCGGCGGTTCTGCTGTTCGAGAAATTCCATCGCATAGTGCACGCCCTGCAGGGTGTTGCCGGGCACGGCGAGTTCGCGCGGCTGTTCCGCGCCACAGGCCAGCACCACGGCGTGTGCCTGTCGCCGCAGCGCGGCAAGCTGATGTGCCGAGTCAATCGCTGTGCCGGTGCGGAAGTGCACACCCTCTGCCTGCAATTGCCGCAACCGGCGGTCCAGGACCCGCTTTTCCAGCCGGAAATCCGGGATGCCGTAGCGCAACAGCCCCCCGGGGCGGTCGGCCCGGTCATACACCGTGACCCGGTACCCGGCACTGTTCAGCTGCTGTGCACAGGCCAGACCGGCCGGCCCCGAGCCCACCACGGCCACACGCTGGAAGCGGCGCATACGGATACGCGCCGGAACGATCCAGCCGGAACGCCACGCATGTTCGACAATGGCCAGCTCGATCGAGCGAATTGTGACCGGCTGGTGGTGGATACTGAGCGTGCACGCCGCCTCGCACGGTGCACCGCAGATACGACCGGTGAATTCCGGGAAGTTGTTGGTGCTCTCGAGTTGCTGCCAGGCCTGGAACCAGTCGTCCTCACTGACCAGCAGGTTCCAGTCCGGAATCAGGTTGTGCACCGGGCAATGGCTGTGGCAGCACGGCGTGCCGCAATCCATGCAGCGTTTCGCCTGGGTGCTGGCCTGCGATACCGGCATGGTGGATTCGTACTCGTGCCAGTGTCGCACGCGCACGCCGGCACCCTGCCGGGTAGCCCCGGCACGCGCGTAATGCAGGAATCCACGCTCATCCATCGGGTCACTCACCGGACAACCTCACTCTTCCCAGTGTAGACCAACCGCCCGGCATGCAGAACGCCTGGCAAGCCACACCGGTACCGGTCTGCCGCCGTGATGGCAGTTACCCGGGATATCGTCCGTCTGACAAGGCATGGGCCACTTACCGGGATTCCGGTTCAGTCAGGGGCCATACACGATGCTGTCAACTCGGTTGCAGTTGCCGGCCGCGCCAGCAGTGCCAGCTTGGCCGCACGCGGCAGTCGCTTGATCTCCGCCTCGCGCCGGCTGGCGGTGCTGCGGGTATGGCCGGTTTCGAGGTACACCACCTGCCGCGGACGGCGTCCGCGGAAATATTTCGCACCTCGCCTGCCGCCGTGCTGCGAGAGGCGCCGCGCCAGATCGGTGGTGATCCCCGTATAGAGGGAATTATCCGTACAAAGAATAATATATACCTGCCAACCCATGCCGCCGTTCCCGGAATATCCCGCCCCCCGGCACAATTCCGGGTGCGTTGTGCTAGTATCGCCGCCACATTTCCACCGCCCACGACGATTGTACAGGAGCCAGTCATGCAGATTCAGACCAACCGCGTTGTCAGCCTCAGCTATACGCTGAAAGACGACAAGAACGAAATCATTGACGAATCCACCGATGGCAGCTTCTGCTACCTGCACGGTGCCAGCAACATCATCCCCGGGCTGGAAGACTCCCTGACCGGCAAGAGTGCCGGCGACGAATTGTCCGTCACCGTCGCACCCGAGCAGGCCTACGGCGTGCGCGAAGATGACCGTATCCAGGAAGTACCGCGCGAGATGTTCCCGGGTGACGTCGACATCGAGCCGGGCATGCAGTTCCATGCGCAGGGCCCGGACGGCCAGAACATCGTCGTGATGGTCGCCAGTGTGGACGAGTCAACCGTCACCGTCGACGGCAATCACCCGCTGGCCGGCGTGCAGCTCAATTTCGACGTGAAGGTGCTGTCGGTGCGCGAGGCCACCGCGGAAGAACTGGAACACGGGCACGTGCACGGCCCGCACGGGCACCAGCACGACTGAGGCGGCTGGTGCATGAAGGCGACCGAACTGAAGAAGGGCATGGTCATCGACGTCGATGGCCGCAACATCGTGATCCGGTCGCTGGACGTGCAGAGCCCGTCCTCGCGCAGCGGCAGCACCCTGTACAAGGTGCGCGGCTACGACATCGTCAGCAAGAGCAAGTACGAGAACCGCTTCAAGGGTGATGACAATCTCCAGCCGGTGGAATTCGTACGGCGCCCGGTACAATACCTGTATCGCGACGACGGTGACTGCCACTTCATGGACCGGGAAAGTTTCGAGCAGTACACGCTGGGCGCCGATGTTATCGAAGAGGAACTGATGTATCTCGGAGATGAACTGGAGGGGCTGCTGGCGATGATCGCCGACGGCGTGATCCTCGGTATCGAGCTGCCGGCCACCGTGGTGCTGAAGATCGAGGACACCGCGCCCGGCATGAAGACGGCCTCCGCCTCCTCCCGTACCAAGCCGGCCACGCTGGCGACCGGCCTGGTGGTACAGGTCCCGGAATACCTGGCCGCGGGAGAACTCATCAAGGTCAACACCGGCACCGGCGAGTACATCTCGCGGGCCTGACCGGCGCTGTCACCGGGATACCCGTGGCACAGGGTGCGCATGGCGCACCCTACGACGGGCTGGCAATCTCCCCCATCCTGCCCGCCTGGTAGTCGCGGACCGCCTGTGCGATTTCCGCCTCGGTATTCATCACGAACGGGCCGTGCTGCACCATCGGCTCGTTCAGCGGCACCCCCCCCAGCAGCAACAGCTGGGCCTCGACCGCGGCGCCGCCCGGTACGCCGATATCGATCTCATCGCCACTGCCCAGCACGCCCATCTGTCCGTCCAGCAGGTCGGTGCCGGCCACCTGGACGGCGCCCTGGAACACGTACAGCAGACCGTTGTGATCCGCCGGCAGCGGCTGTATGACCCGGGCGCCCGGCTGCAGGATCCAGTGCTGGTAGACAAACGGGGTATGGGTGTCGATGCGGGCACTCGTGCCGAGTGCCTCGCCGGCAATCACCCTCACCCGCGCCAGGCCGTCCGCACTGCGCGCCTCCGGGATGCGTGATGCCTCGATCTCCTGGTAGCGTGGCGCCGTCATCTTCAGGCGTGCCGGCAGGTTGACCCAGATCTGGAAGCCGTGCACCACCCCGCCATCGTGCAGGATGCGCGCCGACGGCATCTCCGAGTGCACCACCCCGCGCCCGGCCGTCATCCACTGTACATCGCCCGGATTGATGCGGCCGGCGTGGCCAGCCGAGTCCCGGTGCTCGAATTCACCTTCGAGCATATAGGTGACGGTTTCGAAACCGCGATGCGGGTGATCCGGCGCACCCACCGCCTCGCCCGGGCGGTAATCGGCCGGGCCCATCTCGTCGATCAGCAGGATCGGGTCGACCTGGCGCATGCCGGCCGCTGGCAAGGGACGACGTACCTGGAATCCACCGCCCTCCAGCTGGCGGCGGGCCGTTATGACCTGTTGAATCGCTCTTGGCATGCGTCACCTCCCGGCATCCGTACTGTAACGGGTCAGACCAGCGTGCTGGCCGACTGTTCACTCACAACCCGGCTTCCAGCCGTTCCCAGCGCCCGTAGCACTGCTCCAGTTCTGCAATCACCGCATCCAGGCGTGCCAGCGTGGCACTGACCGTTTCCTGCGACTGCCGGTAAAACGCCGGTTCGTTGATCGCTTCCTGAAGTGTAGCCTGTTCCTTCTCAAGCACCTCGATGCGCGCCGGCAGGCCGTCCAGTTCGCGCTGGTCCCGGTAGGACAGCTTCCGGGTGCGTGGCGCAGTTGCCACCTGCGGGACAGACGGATTGCCGGCGGACTTCTGCGCCGGCCTGGCCGGCACGGTCCGTTCCGTGCGTTGCCGTTCCCAGTCGGCATAACCGCCCACGTATTCCCCGATCACGCCCTGGCCTTCGAACACCAGCGTACCGGTGACCACGTTATCGAGGAAGCTGCGGTCATGGCTGACCAGCAACAGGGTACCGTCGTACCCGGTCAGCAGCTCTTCCAGCAGTTCCAGTGTCTCCACGTCCAGGTCGTTGGTCGGCTCGTCCATCACCAGCAGGTTGGCCGGGCGTGCAAACAGGCGCGCCAGCAGCAGGCGGTTGCGTTCCCCGCCGGACAGGCTGCTGACCGGCGAGTGCAGGCGTTGCGGGGGGAACAGGAAATCGCGCAGGTAACCGGCCACGTGCCGGTCGCGTCCGTGGATGGTAACGGTACGGCTGCCTTCGCCGACGCTGTCGATCAGCGCCTTGTCCGGGTCGAGCTGTTCACGCTGCTGGTCGAAATAGGCCACCTGCAGGCGGGTACCCATGCGCACCCGGCCGGCTTGCGGCGCAAGCTGGCCAAGCAGCACCCGGATCAGCGTGGATTTGCCGGCACCGTTCGGGCCGATGATGCCGACGCGGTCGCCACGCAGGATGGTCGTGGAGAAGTCCCGGATCACGGTCGCGTCGCCGTAACCGGCAGTAACATGTTCCGCCTCGACCACCAGCCGGCCGGACTGTTCGGCCTGCTCGAGCTGCAGCACGGCCGTACCGCCGCGTTCGCGGCGCTGACGCCGTTCCTCGCGCAGCGCCTTGAGTGCCCGGACCCGGCCTTCGTTGCGGGTACGCCGCGCCTTGATGCCCTGGCGAATCCATGCCTCTTCCTGTGACAGTTTCCTGTCGAACAGCGCGTCGTGACGTGCCTCCACTTCCAGTTGCTCCTGCTTGCGTCGCAGGTAGTCATCGTAGTTGCCGGGCCAGGAACTCAGCTGTCCCCGGTCCAGCTCGATGATGCGGGTCGCCAGCCGGCGCACGAAGGTGCGGTCGTGACTGATGAACAGCAGCGCGCCGGTGAATTCCGGCAGATACTGTTCCAGCCAGGTGATGGCCTCGATGTCGAGGTGGTTGGTCGGTTCGTCCAGCAACAGCAGGTCCGGCTCGCACACCAGCGCACGCGCCAGCAGCGCGCGCCGGCGCCAGCCACCGGAAAGTTCCGCAAAGCGCCGTTCTCCGTCCAGCTGCAACCGCGACAGCACGCGCTCCACGCGTTGCTCCAGCTGCCAGCCGCCGGCGGCCTCCAGCTGCTGCTGCAGTACGGCGAGACGCTGCAGTCCGGCCGCATCGTGGGACCGGGCCAGTTGTGCGGCCAGCCGGTGGTAGTCGGCCATCAGACGACCCTGCTCCTGCAGACCACCGGCCACCACGTCGAACACGCTGCCCCCGGCCTCCGGTTCCGCCTCCTGCGCCAGGTACGCGAGCTGCGTCGCGGGCCGCAGCCACACCGTGCCGTCATCCGGCGCCTGCATCCCGCCGATCACGCGCAACAGCGAGGACTTGCCCTCCCCGTTGCGACCGACCAGGCACACGCGCTCGCCGCGGGATACCTCGAGGTCGACGGCATCGATCAGGGGACGGTGGCCGAAGGCAAGCGACAGCCGGTTGAGGCGAAGTATGGGCATGGTGATACAACTGGCAGCAGTTACCGGGTCGGGACAGACCGGGCGGCGCCCGGTGTTCCGGTAGTGTTAGGATACTATGGATTGCACGTGCCGTGCGTTCCCCGTCCCGCGGCAGGTGGAAGCAGCGGCCGTCTCCACCACGGTGGATACGACGGCAAGGACGGATGCACCAGTGAAGGTGAAGACACGACCCATGCGTGCTGAATGCTATTCCCAGCGCCTGCTCAATCCCTTTCGCGGCAGCATGAACTGTATCCGCTACCGCTCGGCCGATGCCGTCACCGCCGATGGCGTACACTGGGACATCTACGTCAGCAACGAGGCCCTGCTGGAGGGATTGCCGGGGCAGCGCAAGGCCCAGGTCAGTGACATCCGCTTCGGCAGCTGGTCCAGGGCGCGCGGCCTGCGGCGTGGCCCGCTCTTCCCGTCGGATGATTTTCTGCAGCTGGAGGCGATGGGACAGCGGCTCTACGAGATCCTGCTGGAGACGCACGGGCAGGTCCCGTTTCCGTTCCGGGATGACTACGAGCTCTGGCTGCTCGATCGCGAGCTGCACCCGCTGGCCCTGCTGGAGAGCGCGTTGACGGAACAGGACATCAGCCGGGCGCCGTCGCTGCAGTGGTCGCCGGGACTGAACAGCCGCAAGACCTTCACCTCACAGGCCGCCGCACCACTCGGCATCGACCGCACCCGACCCGGCGCGGTGGCCGACTACCTGTCGGCCTACATCAACCGCCTGGCCGGCCCGCAACCGGTGGCACAGCTGTTCCGGCGCGAAGCCGATGGCAGCGGCCGCGGACTGGGCGGGTGCAACCTGCCCGACGCAATCGCCGGGCGACGGCTGGAGCGAACGGTGTTTCCGGCCGACCTGATCGACCTGCAGCGGCATGACGAGCTGCATGGCCGGTTGCTGCAGGATTTCGTGTGCTGGCAGGCACCGTGGCACCTGGTGCGGCACGACCTCGACAGCACGGCGCGTGGCGAATTCGAACGGCACGCCAGCGTGCAGCCGCTGAAGGTGGCGCACCAGTACCGGCTCTACCCTGCGATCGTCGATCGCCGTATCATCGATGCGGCACGGGTCGAGGCACGCCTGCGCGAGGCCATGCCGGTAACGGTGGAGGCGGAGAAGATCATGTCGACGTTCTACATCGAGCTGAACCCGGAAGTGGCGGACTAAGCCGGCTTCGAACGGCCGGAACGCGGCCGGAGCGGTGCGCGGTCATCGCGGCGCCGGCCTGCCTGGAGTCCAGGCGAATTCTAGTACCTAGGTATAAGTGACATACCGGGCGCAGGCCTTTAAGGTAAGTGCATCGGTCCACTCCATGGACGGAATGGAACACTGGAATTACAGAGGGTGCATCATGGGTAAATCACGGCTGCAAGGGACGGTTTTCGCCGCCCTGTTCCTGCTATTCACCGTACCGGCCAATGCCGCGCTGGTTTCGTACCAGTTCAGCTGGGAGGTCTCGGGGGTCACCGCTTCCGCGGGCAATGTATTCACCGATGTGTCCGCTATCCACATCGGTGACAACTATACCGGGTCATTCAGCTACGAAACTGCACCGTCGGTCGCACCGCCCCCCTACAACGGCATCGGGGACATCGCATCCGTCACGGTAAACGACTTCCTGCTTGCCGGCAGTGGTTACGAAATCTTCACCTCCGACGGTTTCCGGGCCCAGCTCAGCTACGGCATTCCGTTCAGTTATCCCGGCACTCCGGATGAAGGATTCTTCAGCCTGTATCTCGACCTGGCGGACTCCTCCGGCGCAACGAGCTACGCATCCCTGCCCGGCAGCCTGTCACTCGCCGACGTTGACATTCGTACGGTATCCGCCATTGTGCACGGTGGACCGGCCTATCCGGACAGCAGCTTCGGGCTTTCCGGTACCATCGTCTCGCTCCAGTCCGGATACGCTGCCGCACCACAGGCGGTGCCGCTGCCCGCGCCGGTCGGCCTGCTTGCCAGCGGCCTGCTGGGACTGGCCGGACTGGGTGTGAACCGCAAAACCTCCTGAGCACACGCCGCACCCGGCACCGTCCGTCTCAGGGCACCAGCCGCATGTCGTCCAGGTAGATCGTCCTGGCCCCCGGCAGTGACACCGCGAATATCACCACCCCGCGAATCCGGCGCATGTCCATGCGGCGTCCCGCGGGACTGGCCGCCACCTCGGCCAGGTCGATGGCAAGGTGATTCCAGCCCTGCCGCAGCAGGAAGCTGCGGTTGAAGCGGTCCGGGTAGGCCTCCCCGTGACTGTCGTGCAGGCGATCGTGGATCCGGCAGGTTACCTCCAGCGGTTCGGCAGCGGGATTGTACAGGCTGAATTCCAGGCGGCGCTGTGCCGACCAGTCACCCTCGAAATATTTCAGTGCAACGCCGGAATACGGACCGGTGTCCAGCATGATTTTCAGGACCCTGCCTGATGCAATGGATGGATCACTGACCACCAGGTGCGTTGCGTCCCCGCTCCAGCGGTCCACCTCGAACGGTGTTTCAAAACCGGACAGCAATGGAAACTGTCGCCACGCGATCGCCTCGTCCAGCAGGCTCCTTGCGACCGGCCACAGCTGGTCCAGCAACAGCAGCAGGACGACTGCCTGCAATCCGGTGCGCAATGCAGGCGGGTGCAGTCTTGCGGACGGCGCAGCGAAGACCAGTGCAACCAGGCCGCCGACCAGGTCACGCAGCACGTCATCGACATCCGGCGTGCGGCCGGTGTCCTTCTGCAACAACTCGATCGCCGTACCCAGCAGTACGGTGATCCCGAGGATCACGATCCACTGCACGGGCAGCGGACGGCACGCAACCACAGGCCACCGGACCAGCACGCTGCCAAGCAGGAAGAAATAGATGATGTGGCCGATGTCCCAGCCGTGCTGGAACGACCGGGGCGAGCCGTATCCCGGACCACCCAGAAACAGCAGCACGGAGCCGGTCGCCAGCAGCACCCCGGTGAGCCACGGACGGCGGGACAGGAAATCAGCGGGTAACGGTGTGACTGCCATGCGCGACATCCGGCGTTGACTTCATGGGTGACCTTGCAAGTTGTCCTGCCGGCGCGGCGCGGGGCCGGAACGGAACTTCCGGGGCAGGATAGCAGAGAAACGCCGCGTCCTGCCCGTGAACCCTTGCAGGGGGCATGCCGTTATGCGCAGGCCTCGTGCTATGCTCAACGCCAGTATGTTCCTGCTGGCAATCATGGTCATCTGGCTTGGCAGCCACGCCTGGGTCGCATGGTCACTGCTGTGGCCCTTGCAGGCAGGCAGCCGTATACGACGCACTGGCGGTCTGCTCCTGCTCGGTTCGGCCCTGATCGTCCCCGCCGTTTTCATGACCCGGCGCCTGTCCCTGCTGCACCCGCACCTCAGTGACGTCATCAGCTGGATTGCCTACATCGACATGGATATTTTCATGGTGCTGCTGCCGCTGGTGGTCGTGCGGGACGCGGCCAGGCCCGTGCTCTGGCTGTGGCGTCGCCTGCAGCAGTCCTGCGGTTGCGGCACCCCGGTCCGGCCTGACAACCCGCAGCGCAGGAGCTTCCTTGCCAACAGCATGAACGCGGGCCTGCTCACACTGACCGGCGGCATGACTCTGGCAGGCTATCGCGATGCCCGTCGCCTGGCGCCGGTCAAGCCGGTCTCCATCCCGGCGGCCGGACTGCACCCGGACCTGCACGGCTTTCATATCGTGCAACTGAGCGATATCCATCTGGGCGCAACCATCAAGGGTGATTACCTGCAGGGCATCGTGGATCGCAGCAACGCGCTGCAGCCGGACCTGGTGGTGATCACCGGCGACCTGGTCGACGGTTATACTTCGGCATTACTCGACGACGTTGCCCCGCTGAAACAACTGCACGCGCCCTATGGCAGCTGGTTCGTGACCGGCAACCACGAATACTACTGGGGTGCCGCGGACTGGTGTGCACTGCTGCCGACCCTGGGCGTACGGGTGCTGACCAACGCACATCAGGTCATCCGGCACGGCAACGCACGCCTGCTGCTGGCCGGTGCCACCGATTTCTCGGCGGGCGCACACCTGCCCGCCCACGCCTCCGACCCGGCCGGTGCCCGACGGGGCGCAGAAGGCACGGATTACTCCATCCTGCTCGCGCACCAGCCACGCAGTGTACCGGCGGCACTGGCAGCGAATTACGATCTGCAGCTCAGCGGTCATATCCACGGTGGCCAGTTCTTCCCCTGGAATTTCGTGATCGGGCTGGTCCAGCCCTATCGCACCGGCCTGCATTTCGTGGAACGCCGCATGTGGCTGTATGTCAGTGCCGGCACCGGCTACTGGGGCCCGCCCTCCCGCCTGGGGGTACCCTCGGAAATCACCTCGATCCGCCTGCAACGCGCCTGAGGAACCTCTGATTAATTCGTCATTGCGAGGAACGTAGTGACGAAGCAATCTCTAACTGACTGATTCCATAACAGGAGATTGCTTCGCTTCGCTCGCAATGACGGGGATTGGTGAATTAATCAGAGGTTCCCTGAGTCAATAGTGGACAGACCACGTTATTCTGCACGGCAGCACAAAGACAGTCCGCTTTGGCATGAAAAACGTGGTCTGTCCCCGATTGACTCTTGTATACTCGCTGCCCTTTAACCCAGCACCCGTCCCGGGCCCGGCCGTTCCCATGATCAGCAAGCTCAGAAACATCGCCATCATCGCGCACGTCGATCATGGCAAGACCACACTCGTCGACCAGTTGCTCAGCCAGTCCGGCACGCTTGGCGAGCGCGCGGCCGCACCGGAACGGATCATGGACTCCAACGATCTGGAAAAGGAACGCGGCATCACCATCCTGTCCAAGAACACCGCGATTCGCTGGGGGGATTACCGCATCAACATCGTGGACACGCCCGGCCACGCCGACTTTGGCGGCGAGGTGGAGCGCGTGCTGTCGATGGTGGACTCGGTGTTGCTGCTGGTCGACGCCGTCGACGGCCCGATGCCACAGACCCGCTTCGTCACCCAGAAGGCCTTCAACCTCGGCCTGCACCCGATCGTGGTCATCAACAAGATCGACCGCCCCGGGGCGCGGCCCGGCTGGGTGCTGGACCAGACCTTCGACCTGTTCGACCGGCTCGGGGCCACCGAGGCACAGCTGGACTTCCCGGTAATCTATGCCTCCGCCCTGCAGGGCTATGCCGGCCGCGAAGCAGACCAGCCTGCCGCCGACATGACGCCCCTGTTCGAGGCAATCATCGAGCACGTCGCGCCGCCCGCAGTCGACCTGGACGGACCGTTCCAGTTGCAGGTGATCTCGCTCGACTACAGCAGTTACGTCGGTGTCATCGGCATCGGCCGCATCAGCCGCGGCAAGGTACGTACCAACATGCCGGTCACGCTGATCGATCCGCAGGGCAAGACCCGCAACGTCCGCATTGGCCAGGTACTGGGTTTTCTCGGGCTGGAGCGCACCGAGGTGCCCGAGGCACAGGCCGGTGACATCATCGCCTTTACCGGTATCGAGAAACTGAACATCTCGGATACCCTGTGCGACCCGGCCAACGTGGAAGCACTGCCGCCATTGACCGTGGACCAGCCCACCGTCAGCATGACCTTCCAGGTCAACACCTCGCCGTTTGCCGGCAAGGACGGCAAGTACGTGACGTCACGCAACCTGCAGGAACGCCTGCAGCGTGAACTGATCCACAACGTTGCCCTGCGCGTGCAGGAAACCGCCGATGCCGACAAGTTCCGTGTCTCGGGGCGCGGCGAACTGCACCTCGCCATTCTGATCGAGACCATGCGCCGCGAGGGCTACGAACTGGGTGTATCCCGGCCGGAAGTCATCCTGCGCGAGGTGGATGGTGAAACCCACGAACCGTACGAGCAGGTGACGGTGGATGTCGAGGATGTCCACCAGGGCACCGTGATGGAGAAACTCGGCGCACGTGGTGGTGAACTCACCGACATGATGCCGGATGGCAAGGGCCGGGTCCGGCTCGACTACCTCATGCCGGCACGTGGCCTGATCGGTTTCCGCACCGAATTCCTGACCAGTACCCAGGGCACCGGGCTGATCTACAGCGTGTTCTCGCACTACGGCCCGATGAAAGCGGGTGAGTACGGACAACGTGTCAATGGTGTGCTGATCGCGAACAGCACGGGCAAGGCGCTCGGCTATGCCCTGTTCAACCTGCAGGAACGCGGGCGCCTGTTTATCGGCCACGGCGAATCGGTATACGAAGGCGGCATCATCGGCATACACACACGCGCCAACGACCTCGTGGTGAACCCGCTCAAGGCCAAGCAGCTCACCAACATTCGAGCGGCCGGTACCGATGAAAACATCCTGCTGTCACCACCGATTCGCATGAGCCTGGAACAGGCGCTGGAATTCATCGACGACGACGAACTGGTCGAGGTCACTCCACACCACATCCGGCTGCGCAAGAAGTTCCTGCTCGAACACGAACGCAAACGCGCCGCCCGCAGCGCCTGAGCACGCCCTCAGCCTTCGCTCCGGAAAATCATATTTTCCATCGTCCGTGCGTCCCGCACCGGTGCCGCACACCTTTACCATATATTTTGTGAGGTAGAATAATACCTTACGTATTTTACGGATTAATACATTAATACCTTATAATACATTAACTTATAAAGTATATTCATTGACATATGTATGGTTATTAGATACCGTACCTCCCACGGAAGCGCAGAGACAGGAATTCGCAAACATTCTGTGAATCCGGGTCAACCGGCAAATGGAGGAGAGAAACCATGCACGTAACAGATATGGTGATGCACATTGATAACACATTGGGGGCTGACAGCCGCCGCAATATCGAACAGGCACTGGCGGGGAACCGGGGCATCATCCAGGCCCAGTTCAACGAACAAAGACCACACCTGATGCTGGTCTCCTATGACACCGACAGCACCACGTCATTCGAGATCCTGGCCCAGGTAACCAGCCAGCAGCTGTGTGCTGAACGGGTGGGTTGAAACAAGAACAATCACGATCCGTAAGCACAGGATCCGCGCTAACGGTGACCTCGCGTCACCGTTTTTTTTCAGGCCGCAATAAAGCGGGTTCGGGCAGTCAGTGCGGCCGTCAGCTGCTCCACGAGTCCGGCGCGCTGTTCCGGGACGTACGGCAACGCCGGTACCCTGCCCCAGACCGGTGCCGGCCAGGCGGCATCGTGCCGATAGCGCACGATGTGATGGACATGCAGCTGCGGCACCACGTTGCCCAGTGCGGCCACGTTCAGCCGGTCCGGCCGGAACAGCTCCACCAGCACCCGGGACAACGCTACCGACTCCCGCATCAGCTGGTGCTGGTCAGCCTCGTTCAGCTGGTGGATTTCACTCATCCCGTCCCGATCCGGCACCAGGATCAGCCAGGGATAACGGGCATCCAGCATCAACAGCACATGACACAGCTCGAGGCGTCCCAGCACCAGGCAGTCCTGCAGCAATCGGGGATGGATCTCCGCCATCCGGGGATCAGGCCGGTTCGGCCTCCGCGGCAGGATGACTGGCCGCGACGGTCCGCGCCCTCTTCCCTGCACCCGCAGGCCGGTCCGGCAACTGCTCGCCGCCCAGCGCATCGAGCAACACCGGCAGGAACGCGGACAGCTCCAGCACCATCAGGGAAAAATCCAGGTCAAACCGGGTGACCGGATCATCATCCGCCTCTGTTTCCTCCGCGCGGACGATGTCGTCGAACCGCAGGCGCCGGATCGACAGGTCCTCGTGCAGCACGAATGACAGGCGCTCACGCCATTGCAGGGACAACCGGACGGCCTGCTTGCCCTGGCGGATGTGGTTGCGCACCTCCGCGGCTCCCAGGTCCTGGTGCCGGCAGCTGATCACGCCCCCCTCCGGATCCGGGTGACGCAACAGGCATTCATCCAGCACCTCGAAATCCTGCGGCGGCGCCGTACCGCCCAGCCAGCGCGTCATGGTATCGGTGACGGAATGACCCACCTGCACCGGTGTGGCCGGGAAGCGACCAAGCGTATTGCGCATCAGGCTGATCAGGGTCTCCGCCCGGGCGGGGGACGGGCTGTCGACGATCATCAGTCCGTTGCGGGCGTCCAGGTAGGCAAACAGGTGGGAAACCCGGGTCAGCGCACGCGGTAACAGATCGACTACGATCTCTTCTTTCATGCGCCGCTTTTCACGACCGTGGATCTCGCGTGATTCGGACGACTCGACCTCCGCCACCCTGTCCTCCAGCAACTGGCGGATGACCCCGGCCGGCAGGATCTTTTCCTCCTTGCGCATGCAGACCATCACGTACCCGTTTGCCGCATGCACGAGCTGCGTACCGGCCCGGCCCAGTGGCGGCGCCCAGCCGGTTGCCAGCAGTTCCATGCGCCCGCAACCCTGGAAGGCACCGCTCTGCAGACGCTCGTCCAGTTGTTCCGGAGTGAGATCGAAGTCCTGACCAAGACGATACAGCTGAAGATTCCTGAACCACATGTGCAAACCACCCCGTGAAAAAGCGCCTCATTATGGGGAAAGATCGCGCCGGTGGCTACCGTTTTCCCGACGCCGCCCGGGGCGTCCCGGCCGGAATGCACGCGACTGCATCCGTGCACGCAGGACCTGGTACCGCACGGTTCAGATCCGGGCGGCGCCATCGGGTACACACCACACGCTCTGCGCACCGTAGCGGTGCGCCGGCAACCCGGAAGCAATCGAGTGCAAGCTGTCTTGTTATAAGTATCTGCTGAAGCACTGATGCATATACTCCGAAGTCAAATTTCCGGCTGTCATGCAGGGGCAAGCACTCGCCCGGTGGATGTTCTCTGCCACAGCGCATCAATCGCCGCCGGGGCAGTCCCGGGTAACCGCAATCCGCGAAACAGATGGTCGATTTTTCTGCAAACTGATGTATTATCGCCTCAATGACTGAAAACAAGGGGGGCAAGAAATCCTGCCACTTTCATTCATTAGAAACGGAATTGCACATTTCTCAGAACACCCGGATGTTCCCGCGACAACTCCTGCATGTTTCCTGGCAAATCTGCAATTGAATACAAGTGCGACCTATTTTCATGAGGTGTTAAATGGCTACAGGTACGGTGAAGTGGTTCAACGAGTCCAAGGGTTTCGGTTTTATCGCGCCAAGCGATGGCGGTGAGGATGTGTTCGTACACTTCTCTGCCATCCAGGGAGATGGCTTCAAGACCCTGGCCGAGGGACAGACAGTCAACTTCGATATCGAGCGGGGACCCAAAGGTCTGCAGGCCGTAAACGTCAGCGGCAAGTAGGCTGGCCCCGGCCGGGATGGATGGAAACCCCGCCCAGGCGGGGTTTCTTTTTTTATCCTGTGACCACCAGGAAACCGACACCATGGGTCGTTACCGCGCCCCGGCCCCGAAGTCGTCGCCTTACATAACGGCACTGGGGCAGCGCCGGCTGGCGGAGGAACTGCGCTCGCTCTGGCAACGGCGGGCCGAGGTCACACGTGCCCTGACCGCGGCCGCGGCCGAAGGTGACCGCTCGGAAAACGCGGAATATATCTACCGGAAAAAGGAACTGCACGGGATCGACCGGCGCATTCGCTACCTGCAGAAACGCCTGCCGGAACTGAAGGTCGTCAACCGGGACCCCGCGGACGGCACCCGCATCTTCTTTGGCGCCAGCGTGACGCTGGAAGACATGGAGGGTAACCGGGTCTGTTACCGGATCGTCGGTGCCGACGAGTTCGATCCCGCACTTGGCTGGATCAGCATCGATTCACCGCTGGCAAGGGCACTGCTGAAGAAGACCCTCGAAGACGAAGTGCTCGTGCTGACGCCCGGCGGACCGGCGCACTACGTGGTCATCGAAATCAGCTACGCATAGCGCCGGTTTCACTCGTCGCCGCCGACCCTGCCACGCAACCGCTTGTGGACACCGCGCCGCACCTTGCTGTCGAGCCGGCGTTCACGCGATGCCGCCGTGGGACGGGTTGCAATGCGCTTGCGCGGCGTTGCCAGCACGCCGGCCACCAGTTCACGCAGGCGGTCCAGCGCATCGGCCCGGTTCATCTCGCGGGTACGGAACCGCTGTGCCTTGATGATCACGACCCCGTCCGCAGTGATCCGCTGGTCGTGCAGCGCCAGCAGGCGTTGCCGGATACGCTCCGGCAGGGATGATGCCCCGATATCGAAGCGCAGGTGGATTGCCGAGGCGACCTTGTTGACGTTCTGGCCGCCGGCGCCCTGCGCGCGGATCGAGGAGAACTCGAGCTCGGATTCGGGAATGGTGATGGCGCGCGAGATCCGCAGCATCAGTGTGCAGTCGTCCTGACCGCTCCGCACCGGCTGCAGCGGTAATCGGTCACCAGCCTGCCCTGCTTGCTGTCAAAACGCCTGTCCTTGCTGACCACCCACTTGTGAAATCCGCGCCGGCACAGCGTATTCCCCTGTGTGCGCTGTGCCGGCGTCGGCCGCCTGAATCGCACCACCTCACCCATGAAACACCAGCCCCTGGATCAACGGTCAGTGCGGACTGACCCGGGTGCGGCGGAAGCGCGAGGTGAAGCGTTGCAGCAGGGTGGGCACCCGGTACGCCTGCAGGTTCTCGTCTTCCGGCCCGGTAACCGTTGCGGCAGGCGCCAGGCGCGCCTTGCCCCAGTTCACCGCCGTCTGGCCGGCGTTCTTGCCGGGCAAGCCGAGCGGGTCGGCACCGAGCGTACCGACCAGGGTGTCCAGGTATTCCGGCCGGGAAACCAGCGCCAGTTTCTCCTGTGCGGTCTGCAGGCGTCGTTCGATACCAAGCCGTCCGGCCTCGTCGGCATACTTCGTATCTTCCAGGAAACGGCGCAGGCTGCCGGTATGCCGTGTCCACAGTGCGATGTCACGCTGCTGCTTCACCTCCAGACGTTCCCGGTACCAGGCGGATTCCAGCAGGTATTCGCGGGTGAACATGGCGCGGAAGTCCGGGTGCTGCGCATCCATCCCGTCGTACCTGCCGGTCGCCATGATCATCAGCAGGGCCCGTAACGGCGGGCAGGCTTCCTCGATGCTGCCGTCCTCCAGGTATTGCAGCGCGACCCGCTGCTGTGCCTCGACGATATTGTTGATGCCGTCGATATAGGTGTCCAGGCCCTGGGTTTCCGGACGCAGGATCTCGTCGGTGAACACCGCGCCGGGATTATCGAAGATCTTGCCGAAGAAACGGTGCACGAAGTGCTGCGTGATACGGTAACCCAGCCGGCTTGCCAGCACCGTCCTGCCGTCATGGGCGAAATCCTCCAGCGCCTCCAGGCAACCGCTGCCGATCAGGTATTGCGGGCTGCGCTCCTGCGGCGTGAGGCGCGCCCAGATCTCCGGGATCAGCAGGCTGATATCGTGATCCACCCGCACGTCCGGACCGACGTGACCGGCCGAGCTGGAAAACCCGCCGTGCCCGGTGAGGATGAAGGACACGAGTGCATTGTTCAGGTCGGCGGTCGCGCGCAGGGCGTTGAACGGCCCCTTGGTCAGCGCACCCTCGGAACCGGCGCCCGTGGTGGACGGCGACTTGCCGGTCAGGCTGCACACGAGGTCCATGAACAGTTCCGGCAACTCCTGGTAGTGAATCGGGTTGTACACGGCGAGCGGTCGAATGCCGGGCTCGGGCGGATTGTTGCGGCGGCCGGCCAGCACCGCGTCAACCGGGTGACAAACCGGCGCATCCGGTGCGATCCCGCGATGCAGGCGGATACTGATCTCCGCGAGATACTTGCGCTCGGGCCGCGCCAGGTCCGGCCGCACCTGCAGGTAGCGCGGATTCTTCGACGGGGCGCCATCGACAATACGCGGATGCGCGGAAGAAACCGTGTAGCTGCAGCCGTCCTCGTGTGCCTTGCGCAGCATGTGCTGCATGGGCAACGTGTACTGGTGGAACGTGTGCACATCGTCCACCAGCGCCGTCAGCCGGTCGTGGCCGAACGGTTCGAAGTTGGCGAGAAAATTGTCCGGTTGCGACAGGTCCAGTTCGGCCTGCCGGTCGAAGCCGGGATGTATCGCATCGTCCGGGCGCTGGAACAGGCGGTACTCGCAGTTCTTGACCAGCTTGACACTGTTGCCGGTATTGCCGCGCGGGCCACAGGCGTCGACACACTCGGCCGGCACCACGACGGACGCCGTGATGTCGTCCTCCATCTGGATCTTCTCGGTGGCGATGTAGTCCTGGCGCAGCTTGAAGGTGCGCCACTTGCCGTCCGTGTCGAACCCGACCCGCAGGTACGAGGCGACGATATTGCGGTCCTCGAGCTTGAGCTCATGGGCCGGCGCGCCGTCCACCTCGTCCACGGACAGGTGGCTGCGCCAGTCGCCGCCCCACTCCGTGCGGTAGAAACGCTTGATCAGGAACGCCAGCGCCAGGATGCGCGGCGGTATCGAGTCCAGCCAGGCGTTGAACTCACCGGTATAGCTGGAGGTCGGCGTCAGCAGCCGGATCACCGAGCCAAGACTGCGCTCGGAACTGAGCGGCTTGCGGGTCGCATCGCGGTCCTCGTGTTCGCAGCCGGGCCTGAAACGCCTGGTGTAGTCGCGATCGTAGATTTCCTGCACCAGCGCCAGGTCCCTGTCCAGATCGTCGATGAACAGGGGACGGTAGATTACCGCATCGTTGAGCGACTTGGAGATTTCCGACTTGCCACCGCCGGACACCGTGCTCGGTTTGTGGCAGAAAGTACCTTCCGGCTCGGTCCCGACCAGCCGCCAGGATGGCGCCCCCGGATGCTTTTCCATTTCGACCTTGTAACCGTTGGGCTGCATGTAGATCTTGCCCGGCTGCAGGCGGATTACCCGGGTCGCTCCGTCGCACTCCCAGCTGATGGTCTGGGCATTCAGGTCCATGCGCACCTTCTGCGGCACGTAGATGATCTGCGGCCAGGCACGGTCGATGGCATAGCCCTCCGGCTGCACGTCCATGAGTGCACCGTAGCGCTCGACCATGTCATCGAAGGAATAACCGGGCATGCTGTAGGTACGGCTGTCGACGCCGTATTCCTCGCCGTGATTGCGGCGCGGAAAGGCCAGCGCACCACCGGCGTGTTCCTCCTCCGACAGCCCGAACAGGTTCGCCGAGAAACTGATCTGGGTCTTGACCTCTTTCTTGCAGTAACCGAAATAGTTGTCCGCCAGCAGGGTTACCATGACCCCGGATGCATCGCGCGCCGTCAGCTTGAACGCCTGTCCATCGTTATAGATTTCATCCTCCTCCGTCCAGCACATGCCGTCCTTGCGCTGTCGGGAGGTCGCGTCCTTCCGCTGCGGGAGGCCGAGCTCCCGTTTGCTCAGGCCGACCAGGTGCGGCGCGAGGATCACGCAACCGGTGGTGCCGGTCCAGTGTTCCACGTCCAGCGCCGCATCGCACTCGGCCAGGTGCGGATTGCCGCCGTTTCCGAAGATACTCTCCACGAAATCCAGGTTGCTGACCAGGTTGCCCGGTGCGAAGAAGCGCACCTCCATGGTCTTCTCCGCTTCCTTGCCGGGAATCGCGGGACACACCACGGGGCGCATCATCAGGGACACGAACATACGTGCCGGTTCGGGCAGCTGTGCGGTGAATGGAATGGTCATCAGCCCCGGCGGGGGCTGCAGGGCACGCTCCAGCATGCGCGCGAAGGTCTGCAACGGTACCGCCTTCTTGTCACCGGGAATCGGCAGGCCACCCTCAACGATATGGAACGAACCCCGGGTGGTACGGCGGTCGCTGGCCGGGTTGTGCAACACGCCCTGTGCAACGCGATAGCTGGACACGATGTCGGAGTGAAATTCATCGGCATCCATCGGCAGTGACAACTCGCGCGCCACGCCGTGACGGTCCAGCACGAAGCTCTGGGTCGGCAGCATCGCTGCGGAACCCGCACCCAGCGGTGCGACATAGCGATCGAGAAAATCCTGGATTCGCTGGTCAATCGGGCACTGGTAGGAGGACAGCAACCGGTTCTTCTCCCGGTAACTGCGCAACAGATCGCGCGAGATTCCGAAAAACCGTTCGGCACCGGTCGGGACACAGGTCGGCTGACCGGAGGAGGCCAGCTTGAGATTGATATAGAGCTGCAGCTTGGCGCGCTCCTCCTGCGGGGATTCGGGCGGCTTGTACATCCCGAGCGCACGGGCAAAGTCCATAGGATCCTCCGAGTCAGTACATGGCCCGGAACCGACATCCGGCGCGTGGCTATAGTAGCGAATTTACTGTTTGAAAACAGCGCAGGCAGCAACCATATGCTGAGGCATAATCGTGGAAGTTATTGCAACTGTATAATAATTATTGATTTATACACCGCGCCCATCATTGCCGCGCAGGCGGGAATCCGCGATTTCCGGGCGCTGCAGGGTGTCCCGGGCGCCGGTCGGCCGGGCCGGGCCTTCAGTGCAGGGGATTGAAATCCACCATGACCTGCCTGCGATACTCCTGGTCGTAGACGAACTCGATCGACACCTGGCCGTCCGTCCCGTCCAGTTCCTCGATGCGTATCTGCTTGAGATCCGGCAGGCGGATCGCGAGGTAACTGCACATGGCGGCCGCCATGGCCTCGTCATTGGTGTGCAGGGCATGCACCAGGTTGCCGGCGGCAAAGCGTGCGCGTTGCTCGACATCCGGGTGACTGACGGTTTCGTCCCCGATCAGGATGCCGTCATCCATCCTGGCGTCCATGCGATCCAGGTACGCGCGCTGGTGATCCGGCAGCAGTCGTTCACGATCGTATTCCAGCTGGGCAATGCCGTTCAGAAATACCGCCATGACGTTCATGTTCAGCCCGCCTTCTTCATGGCCTGTTCCTGAAGCTGCAGGTAATCCTCGTAGCTGCCGCTGAAATTGACCAGCCCGTCCGGCTTCATCTCCAGGATGCGGGTGGCCAGCGAGGAGACGAATTCCCGGTCGTGACTGACGAAGATCAGTGTCCCCGGGTAATTTTCCAGTGCCAGGTTGAGCGATTCGATCGACTCCATGTCGAGGTGGTTGGTCGGCTCGTCCATCAGCAGGACATTGGCCTTCTGCAGCATCAGCCGGCCGAACAGCATGCGCCCCTGCTCGCCACCCGAGATGACGTTGACCGGCTTGCGGATCTCGTCCTGCGAGAACAGCAGCCGTCCCAGCGTGGCGCGCACCGCCTGGTCGTCATCGCCCGGCCGGCGCTGCGCGCTCATCCAGTCGAACAGGGTGAGCTCGCTGGCAAACTCCTCGGCATGATCCTGTGCAAAGTAGCCGATCTCCGCGTTCTCCGCCCACCGGAGCCGCCCCTTGTCCTTCTCCAGGTCGCCGGCCAGGGTGCGCAGCAGCGTGGTCTTGCCGATGCCGTTCGGCCCGATGATGGCAACCCGTTCCCCCGCCTCGATCTTCAGATCGAGCCGGTCGAAGATGACCTGCTCGCCCCACGCCTTGCTGAGCCCCTCGACGTCCAGTGCCAGGCGATACAGTTTTTTCAGCTGTTCAAAACGGATGTACGGGTTGACCCGGCTGGACGGCTTGATCTCCTCGAGCTGGATCTTCTCGATCTGGCGTGCGCGCGAGGTGGCCTGCCTGGCCTTGGAGGCATTGGCGGAGAAGCGGCTGACGAAGGTCTGCAGCTCGGCGATCTGCGCCTTCTTCTTCGCATTGTCGGCCAGCATGCGGTCGCGCACCTGGGTCGCGGCCGTCATGTATTCATCATAATTGCCCGGATAGACGCGCAGTTCTCCGTAATCGAGATCGGCCATGTGCGTGCACACGCTATTGAGAAAGTGCCGGTCGTGCGAAATGATGATCATGGTGCTGTTGCGCGCGTTCAGCACCCCTTCCAGCCAGCGAATGGTGTTGATATCCAGGTTGTTGGTCGGCTCGTCGAGCAGCAGGATATCCGGGTCGGCAAACAGCGCCTGCGCCAGCAGTACACGCAGTTTCCAGCCCGGCGCCACCGCGGACATCGGCCCGCAGTGTTGCTCAAGGGGAATATCCAGGCCCAGCAACAGCTCACCGGCCCGCGCCTCGGCACTGTAGCCGTCCAGCTCGGCGTAGTGGGCCTCCAGGTCGGCGACCTTCATGCCGTCCGCCTCGCTCATCTCCGGCAACGCGTAGATGCGGTCGCGTTCCTGCCGGATCTCCCACAGCGGCGCATGGCCCATGATGACCGTGTCCATCACGGTAAACTGTTCAAAGGCGAACTGGTCCTGGCGCAGCTTGCCGACGCGCAGGTTCTCGTCGATCGCCACCGAGCCGCCACTGGGCTCCTGCTCGCCGCCAAGAATCTTCATCAACGTGGACTTGCCGCAGCCGTTCGCGCCGATCAGGCCATAGCGGTTGCCATCGCCGAAACGGACCGAGATGTTTTCGAACAGGGGCTTCGCCCCGAATTGCATGGTGAGATTTGCCGTGGTGATCACGTTGCCTGCCTGTTGCGTGCGGGGCCGGTACACCGGCCCGTGAAAAAGGCGGCATTATCCCACACTTCCTCACCCGTCACCGCATGACCACAGTATCAGGATGGTTTTTCCGGGTGCGCGCCGGGCGCTGTGATCCGCCGGGAGACAGTTCAGTCGCGCCGTGACTGCCTGGCCACCTGCCAGCGCGCCAGCAGCACCAGTACTACCAGCAAGAGCGGCGCCCCGTGCAGGAACAGGTCGAACATATCGATCGGTCGGGACAGCCCGCCCGCCGCCAGCAGTTTCAGCTTTTCCCAGAGGTGCGGTTCCGGACGAAACGGTGCCAGCGCCAGCAACAGCGCCAGTGGCGCCAGCATGGCCAGCGGAATGCGTGCAAGCCGGTTCATCTGTGGCCTCCGGGAAGAAACGGGTCAGTAGCGGATCAGCAAGGGCTGGTAGGCAAACAGCGCGTCGAGATGGTGCAGGAACGCATGCTGGCCCTGGGTCGCCCACAGGCGGTCCAGGTCCTGCTCTACCCGCTCGTAGCGGTGCACCAGGTCCGGTTCGTCGGCATGGTTCGCCGCCAGACCGCCGACCAGGTCCAGCCACATGCGGCTGGCGCCCATGATCATCGCCGGCCAGGTCTTCTGTACGATCGCCGGCCAGGCACGGTCGCTGGTGTCTTCGATATCCGGACGGGTATTGGCGGCGGGGTCATCCGACAGCACCTCCGTCACCAGCCCCCTTGCCTGCAGCTCCGCCAGCACCGGACTGGCGTGGATCTCGTCGTAGACCCGCTGCGCCGCCTGTGGCGTGCTGTAGAAGATGAAACTGAACACGTGTCCGTATGCGTCATCCGCGGCCCGGCGGTGGACTCGCCAGATGTGGATGTCCCGGAAATTGCGCTCGAACACCGGGGTAATGATTTCACCGGCGATGAGGGCGTCGATGTGCCACAGCGGTGTCTGGCCACTGGCCGTCGGAATCCGGAACCGGGCATACCACCAGCCCTCGCCTGCCGGCAGTTCGGCGCCCCTGCCCACCGCCGCCGGTTTATGCTCCACGGCTTTATGCTGCAGTGTGGCACAGCCGGCAGGCACCACCAGCCACAGCACCAGCAGGATCCTGCTCCCGATCTTCACCCCTCACCTCCACCATAAAGGTTGTGCAAACCGCACCCCGGCTCGCGGTGCATCATACCGGTTATTCCGGATGGCGCCCGTCAACGCCAGCCGGACATTCCACGGGTGACGGCCTGCTCCAGGTAATTCACCACGGCAGCGAGTTGCCTGTCATCAACCATCCGCTCGTGCGGCGTACCGTGCAACTGCGCCGGCATGATACCGCTTTCCGGTTCGCCCCGCCGGACGCCGCAAATGCTGCAAGCCCATGAATCCCGCGCAGTACCGCTTGCCTGCAGCGCACCCTTTCCACCCAACCTGTCGCCACTTTACGACACCCTGCGCACACGTATGCAAGGAATTTGATGGTAGTATTGCCGCGGTTTTCCTGCATGCGGCAGCCCCTTGCCGCCTGTTCATCAACCTTAACGGAGAATGACTCATGAAGAAGTTGCTTCGCCCCCTCGCCTGGCTGCTGTCGCTGGTCATGGCAATGACCCCCGTATTGACCGCACAGGCCGCCATGGTTGGCACGGATACCCTGCTCCACCGTGCACATTCCACCCAGACCCGTGCCAGTCTGCAGCATCTGCTCGACCAGCAGGCCGCACAACAGCAGCTCACGGCGATGGGTGTCGACCCGGCCTGGGCCAGGGAACGCGCCACCCGCCTGACCGACGAGGAGCTGGCACGTATCAACCAGGGCATTGACCGGCTGGATGCCGGTGGTGACGGCGTGCTGGGCGTGCTGCTGGTGATCTTTATCGTATTTGTCATCACCGATGTCATTGGCGCGACGAACATCTTCACGTTCATCCACCCGGTACACTGATAACAGCATGCATGCCGGATGCAACACCCGCCGGCAGGCGGGTGTTGCACTGTTACTGCTCTGCCTGGCAGGTTGTGCCGACGCACCGCAGACCCGTGCACTGCTGACCACGCCCGGGACTCCGCTGCCACGCTCGGCCGAACTGGCCGGCACCCCGTTCTTCGCACAACAGCGCTACCAGTGTGGCCCGGCTGCACTGGCCACCGTCCTCGATGCGAACGGCCTGGCCGTCACACCCGGTGAGCTGGTCGCGGAAGTCTACCTGCCGGCCGTGCACGGCAGCGTGTTCGAGGAACTCGCCGCGGCGGCACGCCGCCGGGGAATGCTGGCCTACCCGCTGGCACCGCGCCTGTCCGACCTGCTGGCCGAGGTGGCGGACGGCCACCCGGTGCTGGTCCTGCAGAACCTGGGGCTGGACTGGTTACCAAAGCGGCACTTCGCCGTGGTCATCGGTTATGACCTGGCACAGGACGTCATCCTGTTACGCTCCGGCACCCTGAAACGCCGTGTCACCCTGCTCTCCACCTTTGAACGCACCTGGCAGCGCAGCGGCTCCAGGGCGCTGGTGATCACCCCGCCCGGGGTGGTCCCGGCTACGGCGGAACCCTTGCGTTTCCTGGAGGCTGCCCGTGAACTCGACACCCGCGGCAATCACCGCGCGGCCAGCGCGGCGTGGCAGGCGGCCACCGTACGCTGGCCGGACAATCCGCTGGCCTGGATGGCGCTGGGCAATCACGCCTTTACCGACGGGGATGCAACGCTTGCATGCAGTGCCTTTACCCGGGTCACCCGGCTGACACCCACCGACCCCGCCGGCTGGAACAACCTGGCCTACAGCCTGCTGGGCGAAGGCTGCCCGCAGGCGGCACAGGCCGCCGCAGAGTGTGCCTGCCGGCTGGCGCCCGGTGATCCCAATGCCCTGGATACACGCAATGAAATCCGTCGTGGTGCACACGCACAGGACCATGCACACTGCCCGCCGGTACACTGTCCGTCACCCTGACGGGTTTACCGCACCCGGTCGATCTGCCATGCTTTCGGTAACGCCGGGATCGAGTCACGCCCTATGAAATTCATCCTCTGTTGCCTGGTCTGCTGTCTTTTGCCGGTAGCCGCCCTGGCCGAAGACCGTGGACCACCCGTACCGGATTACCCCGCCGACCGCATTACGGACCGCATCTACGTCATTCACGGCCCGCTGGAACTGCCCGACCCCGAGAATCAGGGTTTCATGAACAATCCCGGTATCGTGCTGACCGATGCCGGTGTCGTCATCATTGACCCGGGCTCTTCGGTACAGACCGGTGAAATGGTGCTGCGCGTCACTGCCTCTCTGTCGAACCTGCCGGTGGTGGCCGTATTCAACACGCATCTGCACGGCGATCACTGGCTGGGCAACCAGGCGATCCGTGCGGCATACCCGGATGTGCCGATCTACAGCCACCCGATCATGCTGGACATGATTGCCACCGGCGAAGGCAAGCTGTGGGTCACGATGATGGAGCAGCTGACTCACGGCAAGACGCGCGGCACCGAGGTGGTCGGACCGAACAGACCGGTCGACAACGGCGATGAAATCCGGATTGGCGATACCACGTTCCGCATCCATCACTACGGCCCCGCCCATACCACTTCCGACCTCATGATCGAGGTAGTCGAACAGCACACCGTGTTCCTCGGTGACAACGTGACGAACGGGCGCATACCCCGTATCGACGGTGGCAGCGTGGCAGGCGCCGCGAAGTCCTGCCGGGAAATCCTGAAGACCGGCGCACAACACTATATCCCGGGACACGGCCGGTCCGGAGACGCCAGGCTGGTCAGAACCATGCTGAGTTACTACGACACGGTATACCGCAACGTGAAGACCCTGTACGACCAGGGCCTGAGTGACTTCGAGATGAAGGCGCCGATCCGCGCACAGCTGCAGGCGTTCGCCGGCTGGAAGGACTTCGACACCCAGCTGGGCAAGCACATCAGCTATACGTACCTGCAGGTCGAGTCGGAAAAGTTCGGGTTCTAGCCGGGGGCGGGTGGCCGGTCGCGCTCCGCCGCCACCGCGCGCAATGAGTGTTCCCGGGCGTGCGCCGGTCCGTTGCCCGGGGGTTGCAGCGGCCTGCCTCGTTTTCATACCGGCCCATGTCGTTGCGCCGCGGTTCGACACGGTAGCCCCGCCGGCTGCCGTTACCATCCTGTGCGACCCGGTCGGGCCGCGGCAGGCGCAGGCCGTACTCAGTCACGCGGCGTTCCGCGTTCAAGGAACCGACGTGCATACCAGCAGCTGGCCTGCATCTCCAGGCCCTGCGCACGCGCCCAGGCCACGCCGGCACGCACCAGACGCTCGGCAATACCGCGGCCGCGTAATTCCTCGGGTACAAAGGTATGCACGAAATCGACCGTACGGGTGCCCACCCGCCGGTATTCGAGTACCGATTCCAGCCCGTCTACCGCAATCACGAAACGCTGCCGGCCGGGTTGATGTTCCGCTTCCATCCGCCCTCCCCGGATCAGACCGTCGCCAGCAGCTCGTCAACCAGTGCCAGCATCGGCGCACTTTCATTGTAGTCGACCGGGATGTGCCAGCGTGACAGCCCTGCCTCGAGCGCCAGCGAGGGAAAACTGCCAATCCGCAGGCGGTCACATTCCTCCATCTCGAAGGCCAGCCGCTGCACGGTCGGTTCACTGTCCAGGTCCGCGCGGAACCGGGCCACATCCAGCCGGATTTCAGCGGCCAGTTCGATCAGCGTGTCCGTATCGGAGGGATTGCGTGCCTGCAGGTAATAGGCCGTCTGGATGGCCCGGGTCATGACCCGGTCGAGGTGTTCGCCCTGGGCACGCGCGGCGATCACGGCCCGGCATGACGCCCAGCTGGAGCGGCGCGGCCGGCACCGGGTCCAGAAGTCGTAATTGAAGTGTGTACCCGGAATGGTTTGTTCGATGCGCTCCCAGGTCGCCCGGATTCGTACCTGCTGGTCCAGCGGCATCAGCTCCCCGGTGTCCTCGGCCAGCCCGCCCAGCAGGCGCTGCATCCGCAGCGTGGCGGGCAACCGCTCGCCAAGCTCCTGCAGTACCGGTGCGAAGCCCCAGCACCAGCTGCACATCGGGTCGTGGGCATAGTAAAGGATCGCCTGCAAACCGCATTCCTCCTGCACCAGTTTGAAACAAATTTGCTATATTAGCGCCAGAATCCCAAGGAACCGGTATGAACGACACCATGCGATGCCCCTGCGACTCCGGCCTGCCCTACGCCGAGTGCTGCGAACCATATATCAGTGGCGCACACAAGGCACCCGACGCCGAGGCGCTGATGCGCTCCCGCTACAGTGCCTATGCCCTGCAGATCATGCCATACCTCGCCAGCACACTGCACCCGAGCCAGCGTCACGACTACGATGAAGCCGGCGCCGAACGCTGGGCGAAGGAATCCGAGTGGGAGGGACTGGAAATCCTGGCGGTGAACGACGACGCCAGCAACCCTGACCTGAGCACGGTGGAATTCCGTGCCCGCTATCGCCGCCGTGGCGAAAGGCTGGTCCACCATGAACGCGCGGAGTTTCGCCGTTCCGGCGACAGCTGGTACTTCTACGACGGCAAGATGGCCGGAGTCAGCCAGGTACGCCGTGACGCACCCAAGGTCGGCCGTAACGACCCGTGCCCCTGCGGCAGTGGCAAAAAATACAAGAAGTGCTGCGGCTGAGCACGCCTTGCCATGATTACCCGACTCACCACACTGCCGGACAGTATCGAATTGCGCCAGCGCTCCGCGCAGCTCTGCAGCGTTGGCCATGAGCTGTACCAGCGCGGCATGGTGCCGGCAACCAGCGGAAACTTCTCGGCCCGCCTGCGTGACGGTCACATCCTGATTACCGAATCCGGAGCCCACAAGGGCCACCTGCAACGCAGTGACCTGCTGATCATCGACAGTGACGGTCACTCGCTCGACGGACGCCGGCCGTCCGCCGAGACCGGGCTGCACCTGCAACTGTACCGGCGTTTTCCGCAGGTCAATGCCGTGTTGCACCCGCACTCGGTCAATGCCACACTGCTGTCACAGCTCGTCCAGCAGGAACTGGTGGTGGAAGGCTACGAACTGCTCAAGGCATTTCCCGAGATCACCACGCACGAGACCCGGATCACCATCCCCGTGTTTGCCAATGACCAGGATATCGGTCGGCTGGCCGGCCGGGTCGATGCCTGGATGGATCGGCATGCAAACACCGTGGCTTACCTGATCGCTGCACACGGTTACTATGCCTGGGGAAGCAGCGTCAACGAGGCCATGTGCCACATCGAGGCACTGGAATTCCTGTTTGAATGCGAATCAAGAAAGGCCACACACTGATGACCACGCTGACTATCACCCCGGTCCATGACCCGGCCACGGCCGAAACCTACAGTGACTTCGACACCATTGCCGCCAGCCTGGCGGAGATCGGTGTGGATTTCGAACACTGGCGCGCCGACCGTGAACTGGCGCCCGATGCCGATCAGGACGCCGTGCTGGCAGCCTACCAGCAGTCCATCGACCGGCTCAATGAACGTTACGGATTCCGCTCCATCGACGTGGTCAGCCTGACCCCGGATCACCCGAACGCCGACATGCTGCGCAACAAGTTTCTCGCCGAACACACCCACGCCGACTTCGAGGTACGCTTCTTCGTGGACGGCAGTGGACTGTTCTACCTGCACATCGGTGACCGGGTGTACATGGTACTGTGCGAGCGCGGCGACCTGATCAGCGTGCCGGCCAACACCACGCACTGGTTCGACATGGGCAGCCGCCCGTTCTTCCGCTGCATCCGCTTTTTCACCACACCGGACGGCTGGGTCGGCGACTTCACCGGTTCCGACATCGCCACGCGCTTTCCCGATTACGACAGCTTCGTCGCGCAGATGGCATGATCCGCGCCGTTCTCACGGACATCGAGGGCACCACCTCGTCGATCCGCTTTGTCCACGAGGTCCTGTTTCCCTACGCCCGTGCACACGTGGCGGATTTCGTGCGCGCGAACGCGAAAGACCCGCAGGTGGCGCCGCTGCTCGACGCCGTACGACGGGAGACCGGTGCGGATCTCAGCCTCGACGGCATCATCACACAGCTCGTCGCGTGGATCGACGCCGACCGCAAGATCACCCCGCTCAAGGCGCTGCAGGGCATGATCTGGGAGGCCGGCTACCGCAGGGGGGACTTCACCGGGCATGTCTACCCGGATGCCGCGGCACAGCTGCGCGCCTGGCATGCCGCCGGTCTGCAGCTGTATGTGTTTTCTTCCGGTTCGGTACAGGCCCAGCAATTGCTGTTCGGCTACAGCGACGCCGGTGACCTGACCGCGCTGTTTTCGGGTTATTACGACACCCGCATCGGCAACAAGCAGGATCCGGCGGCCTACCGCGCCATTGCCGCCGCCACCGGCCTGCCGGCACACGAGATCCTGTTCCTTTCCGATATTCACGCGGAACTGGACGCGGCGCGTACTGCCGGAATGCATACCACGATGCTGGTGCGCGAGGCGGCACCCGACGCGTCCGCCACACACCGCCAGGTTCGCGACTTCACCGCCATCGACCCGGCGACGACCGCATAGGGCCTGCGCCATCCGGCCCGTAGCGCTGACACTGTCACCAGACGAGGATGGTAATCTGCCCGTATTGCCGCTATCTTCCCGCCCATGAAAGAAACCTGGAAAGATGCCCTCGCGCGTCAGCGCAGCGCACTGGAAACCGAGCTGAAGGCGCCCCTGCAGGACCTGGCCGCGCAATGTGCCGGAGTCTGGGGCCGGCGCGAGGAGATCGATATCGTGCTGACGGACGGTTTTCGCCTTGTCCCGTATGGCATGTTCATGTACGCGCTGGATACCGGCGCCGTACAGATCAGCGACAACATCAGTGCCAGCGGGCTGATGCCGGAGCACTTCGGGCGCGACCGCTCCAGCCGCCCCTACATGCGCGAGGCGGTGCCGGCGCAGGGTTTCCTGCTGTCTTCCGCCTACCTGAGCCTGCGTGCCAACCGGCCATCCCTGACCGCGTTGCAGGTGGTACAAAAAGACGGGGAAACGCTTGGCTACCTGGGTGTCGACTTCGACCTGCGCGACCTGCCGGTCACGGCCCAGCACTATGAGGAATCGGATGCCTGGCGCCAGATCAAGGGCGATCCGGCCATCCGTGGCACCGTGTTCCAGCAATGCCGCGTTGAGAGCGTGATGGACCGCAACATGGAGCCGGCCATCGCCATCCTCGAGGACCTCATCACCGGGCGCGGCATGTTCCAGTGCGTGATCCACTTTTCCAGCAGCCGCGCCACGATCTGGTTCTGTGACGACCCGTTCCGCTACCGCATCCTCGACCACGAGGCACTCAGCGATCCGGATATCTGCATGCTGTATCCACGCCATGATTACCCGGCCGATGCGCAGATTCCGCAGGATCGCATCGGCCGCATCCTGCGCGGCATGCGCGAGCTGCGAACCGCGGATGAAACACTGTACCTGCGCTCGTCCTCGATCAACATCTTCAACGGCATGATCAGCCTGACCTTCTCCTGCGACGGCTCGCACTACATGTCCTGGCACGAGTTCCTTGCCAAGGACATGAGCTTCTGGGTGGGTTGCGCAGCCTGAAAATCATGACGGGCCTGCCTGGCCCATGGCCATGACGCCAGCCACAACGATCGCAGCCGGCGCTTCGCCGGCACTGGCATCTGCCCTGATGGAAAACGCAGGCGGGCGGTTCCCGGATACACAGCTGCTGACACTGCTTGCGTATTTTCGACAGCGCATGTCAAGGCATCAACCACCCCTGGTTGCAACGCCTATCTGCCGCCGGAATCCGGGATAATCACACGCTCGTCAGCGCCGGGCACCAGCAGGGCCGCGACGATGTACAGCAATACCGCCAGCAGTATCACCACGCCAAATCCGAAGTGAACCGCCAGCAGTGTAGCCAGCACGGCACTGACCACCGAGGCACAGCCGTTCACGCCCCACGCCCACGGAACGAGGTCCGGTGAGTGCTTCGCCAGGCGTGACAGTCCAAGCGGAAACGGCAGTCCCATGCAAAAGGCCAGCGGCGCAACCATACCCAGTGTCAGTGCAATCCGGGCCGGGAATGACCAGCCGGTAAGCACCTGCGGCCAGTCGTGCAGCAATACCAGCCAGGCAATGGCGATCACGGCAATGCCCGCAACTGCGTACCTTACACCTCGCGCCTGGCCCTGGTGTCGTGACCAGCGCTGACTCCACAGGCTGCCAAGTCCGGCAAAGACCAGGAAACCGGTCAGCGTGGTGGCAACGGCGTACAGCGGATGATGCAGCAGCAAGGTGAAGCGCTGGATGAACGCCATCTCGATGAACAGAAATGCCAGTCCGATGGCTGTGAAGTAACCGAACACACGCCAGCGCCCGAACGGGACCGGCACCGCATCCGAACGCCCGCGCAATACCAGCAACGGCAGCAGGATCAGCACGAGACTGGCCAGCAGAGACTGTAACAGGGTGGCGACCAGCACCAGGTAACCCCATTCCAGCAACGGCATGCCACCCTGCCCGCGCAGCGCCAGGATCTCGGGTAATACCTTCCACTTGAAGAAGTGGAAAAAATACGGCCGGTCGTCGGTAGCCGGGTCCAGCGCGTACTTGTAGTCAGCGAGAAACTGCCGCCGCCCCGGCCCGGCCAGTTGCACAGCGGCCTGGTAGAAATACGGTTCGCGCAAGTGGTTACTGCGATTGGCCTCATCGGCCTGCATGCCCGGATACCAGGCCACATCAAAGCCCCAGCGGCGCACGAAACGGCGCATCCGCTCGATCTCCACGCTATTGAATGCCGTGTTCTTCACCAGCAGCGTCGCCGTCTGCCAGCTGCGGACCAGCACCAGCTGGTCGGTCGGGTGCGCTGCGCCGCCCTGCTGCAGCGCATCCAGCGCGGTAGCGAACAGCTTGAGCATGTCGCGTGGCGGAAGGGTCACCCAGCGCGTGATCGACAGGTAGCCTTCCGGATTCAGGTGTGCGAGATAGTCGCGCAATGCCTCGACGGTGTAGAGATAGCTCTCGTTGAGTGCATACAGGCCGGCCGAGGCCGCACCGAACGCGTCCAGCAGGGCAATGTGTATCAGGTCGTAATGCGCGGTACTGCCGGCAACAAAACCACGCGCCTCCCCGACATGAACGTCGGCCTGCTGATACAGGTGCCCGGCGAAATCCGCGTAACGATTACGCACGAGATCGATGATTTGCGGATTGATCTCCACCGCCGTGACGTGCGACACGGCGTGCGACAACGCCTGCAATACGTCCATACCGGCACCGGCACCCAGTACCAGCGCCTGGTCGATATCACGCATCCGGTAAGGTAATGCAGCGGTGGACTGACCGAGCCAGGCAAGGGCAGAGCGATCACCACGGTATTGCGTGATGGCGGTCATGCCATCACCATCGGTGAATACACCCAGTTGTGCCGGCGGTTCCTGTGTCGCCAGCAGGCTCAGTCCGGGTGCATACCGGAACGGTACCTGGCTGCTTTCCACCACGCTCAGCAGGCCCAGCGGGCTGGAGTATTCCCCGGTTACGCGGGTGCCCGGTATCTGCAACGTCTGGCTGAGCGCCTTGTAGGGCGAGAAGCGAAGTTCGCTGCCGAGAGCGCCGGCCACCAGCACGACCGCGGCCACACTGACCAGTACCGGCAGACTGCGCCAGCCGGCCAGCCCGGTTTCGCGCGCCCCGATCACAGCGGCCAGCAGTGCCAGCAGGCCGATGGCGACCAGCGCCTGCAACGGGGTAACCAGGAACAGCAGGCTGATGATGAGCAGTCCGCCCAGCCCGGCGCCCGCCAGGTCAAAGGCGTATACACGCCCGATAGACTTGTCGAAATGCATCAGGGCCAGCGCCAGCGCGGTGGCTGCACACAGGAACGGCGCCGCCAGCAGCAGGTACAGCAGCAGCAACCAGGCCGGCTGGTGCCAGTCCCACAGTACCAGCTCGGCATTGAACGGAATCTGCTGTGCCGCCAGGAAGCACAGCACCGCGCTGACCGCAAAGGCCATGATGCTGCCGGTGTAGACGGCGGCAAAATGGCGCAGCATGGGCTGTCGCAGCAGGGTGACGAGCGTGCCACTTACCCCGTAACCCAATAGTGCCAGACTGATCACCATGTAGGCGAAATGGTGCCACTGGATGATCGAGAACAGCCGCATCAGCAGGATTTCGTAGGCCAGCACGGTCACAGACAGCAACGCCACCGAGATGACCGGCGCGCGTGGTGGTGCACCGACCTGCCGGTTCATCGATGTGTGACCGGAGCGTTCACCTCAGTGTCCGCCGGTCAGGGGCACGAAGGTCACCGGCAGAATCTGCCGTGTCGTCACTTCCCCGGAAGCGGATTTTTCAACCAGCAGCAGTTCCTGCACCATGAATCGCGACCCGACCGGAATGATCATGCGGCCGCCCGGCCTGAGCTGGTGTACCAGCGGCGGTGGCACATGGCTTGCCGCCGCGGTCACGATGATCGCATCGAACGGTGCCCGCTCCTTCCAGCCGTAATAACCGTCACCGATCCTGACCTCGACGTTGTCATAACCAAGCTGCTGCAATACGCTGCGCGCCTGCTCGCCCAGTTGCGGTACGATTTCGATCGTGCTGACCTGCGCCACCAGGGCGGACAGGACCGCGGCCTGGTAACCGGAGCCGGTACCGATTTCCAGCACCGAGTCGCCGTGTCGGGTCGCCAGCAGATCGGTCATCAGTGCCACGATGTAAGGCTGGGAAATGCTTTGCCCGTAGCCGATCGGTAACGGACGGTTTTCATAGGCATGCAGCTGTTCCGCCTCCGGCACGAACCGGTGGCGCGGTACCGCGCGCATGGAATCGAGTACCGCGCGATCCAGGGTTTCCCTGCCGAGGAATTCGGCTGTTTCCCGCACCTTCCTGCTGATGAGGTCTACCATCGCGGCGCGTTCGTCGGCGCGCCCCTGCACCGCCTGCAGTCCGTCGCTCAGGGTAATACAGACCATTCCTGCCAGCAGCGCCAGCAGACACGGGGACATGCTCCCGCCACGAACGCACCGGCCGGTCACCCCGGACTCCCGGTCAACAGGTTTCCTGGCAGAAATGTCCATCGGCCGTGAGCATAACGCAACGGCCCCGCGCAGGACCTGACCCGGATCAGTTAGAACCCGTCTCATATTCCACGCGGCCGCGACCGTAGCGATTTTTGTTTCCGGCAAGGCGCGGCGCGCGTGGTGTAGCCGTGTTACATGAGCGGGCTGCTACCCGGCCAGGGGCAAAAATCGCCCGGTCCCAAAGGGTTGCGGCTGAAAGGGTATCACCGGGATACGGCTGACGGTATCGACACAGGCTAAACGACTGAACGCGGTCGCCGCCCCGCCTGGCGGCAACCGGCTGCGGTCACACCCCGCGCTCTTCCATGCGGCGCAGGAACTCGCCCATGATGAGGTGGTAGAGTTCGGCCCCGAGGTAGCGATCCTCGACGCCGCGGTCGATGTTCGGATTGTCATTCACCTCGATGACGTAGCCCTTGCCGTCCTTTTCCTTCACATCCACGCCGTACAGGCTGTCGCCGATCGGCTGGGTGGCGGCCAGTGCCGCACGCAACACATCGCGCGGGACCTCGAAGGTCGGCAGGGTATCGTAGCTGCCACTGGACGTGCGGGCGCCACCATGCTGGTAGATCTGCCAGTGATTCTTCACCATGTAGTAGCGGCAGGCGAACAACGGCTTGTTGTTGAAGACACCGATCCGCCAGTCGAAATCCGTGTAGAAGAATTCCTGCGCCAGCAGCAGGGCGGAATTTTTGAACAGTTCTTTCAGGCTGGCCTGCAGTTCCGTGCCGTTGCGCACCTTCACCACGCCGCGCGAAAACGATCCGTCCGGGATCTTGACCACCATCGGGTAGCCGAAGTCGGCCTCCAGTTTTTCCACCAGCCCGGGACTGCCCTTGTGCAGGATCTGGGTGCGCGGGGCCGGTACCTTGCGGGTACGGAACAGATCGGCGAGGTACACCTTGTTGGTGCAGCGCAGGATGGAGTCCGGATCGTCGATGACCACCAGCCCCTCGGCCGCCGCCTTGCGTGCAAAGCGGTAGGTATGGTGGTCGATCGCCGTGGTCTCCCGGATGAACAGCCCGTCGAACTCGGTCAGCCGCAGGTAGTCGCGAGCCTTGATGAGCTCGACATCGATGGCAAGATCCCGGCCGGCGCGGATGAACTGCTTGAGCGCCCCGCTGTCACTGGGCGGAAACTTTTCTTCGGGATTGATCAGGATGGCCAGGTCAAAGCGGTAACGCCTGCGCTTGCGCGCCCCGCGCCAGACCTGGCGGCTGAAACGGTCCAGCGCCTCGGCAAACGCGGTCTGGGCATCGTCATCGAGATCACGCGGGGACACCGCCTTGAGCGAGACGACTTCCCAGGCATCGCGGCAGCGCAGGTCGATCTCCAGCACCGGACACGGCAGCAACTCGAACAGCTTGCGCACCAGATCGCGGTAGGCCGGGTCCGGGTTGGACCCGAAATAGCTCATGAGCGTCAGTTGTTCGGTCCTGTCGTGGTCCGCGAAGCTGCGCTCCAGTGCCTGTGACAGGTCATTGAGCTGCAACTGGTAGAGGGCGCGTTTGCCGAGGTCGTTGAGCACCGTCACCGAGGGAATGACGTGGTGACCGCGCGCCTCGGCCAGCAGCGAGCAGTAGTAGCCATCCGCCAGGTAGCGGTAGCTCTTGCAGAGATTGATGATCCGGATCCGCTCGGAACTGGTGAAGTGGCCTCCGTCCAGGTAGGCCTTGAAGCTCATCACCTGGTCGCTGGGATAAAACGGCGCCCAGTCATCCAGGTCGTCGACCACGATCAGGGTTCGTGACATCGATACCGTCCATTCGGTATATCTTGCCGGTGAGCGTGTGATTCTGCGCGTTGCCGCCGTACTCCGGCAAGAGGATAACCCGGAAATTTTCGCGATCCTGGCGAGAAATATTTTTCTTGCAACCGTACGTTCCCGGATTATGCTGCGCCTTTGGTTATTGGTGATCCCATGTCGCTGCTTGCAGGTGCCCGGCCGTCCGCCGTCGAAGTGTTCCCTGACCACTACCAGGCGGCGCATGACCGCTGGCAGGCGGCGCTGACCGGTCTCGCGCTGTGCACCGACCGGTGCGAATTTCCGGTCGACGGCCGCTCCCCGCAGGGTGGCGCGCTGGTGACCGACTGCGCCTGGCTGGGCCCGGACACTGCCACCCGGGTGCTGGTTGTCATCAGCGGCACACACGGTATCGAGGGGTTTGCCGGCAGCGCGGTGCTGCTGGACCTGTTGACCCGCCTGCCGGACCGGTTGCCGGACGAGCTGGCCATCCTGTGTATCCATGCCCTCAACCCGTGGGGCTACGCCTGGCACCGGCGCTGTGACGCGGAAGGCATTGACCTGAACCGGAACTTCATCGACTTCAGCCGGCCGTTACCGGCCAACCCGGGCTATCGCGACCTGCGCGCCGCCCTGTTCGACGAAAATGCCGTCCGCCGCCAGCAGGTGCTGGATCAATACCGCCGGCAAAACGGCCAGACCGCCTACGAAATCGCCGTCAGCGGTGGCCAGTACAGTGACCCGGACGGCCCGTTCTTCGGCGGTACCCGCCCGGCACAGGGCCGCAGGACCATCGAAGACCTGATCCACCGGTACCGGCTGGCGGAACGGCGTCTGGCCGTGGTCGATGTACATACCGGGCTGGGGGCGTACGGCGTTGGTGAAATCATCTGCGACCATGCACCGGACAGCCGCGGGGCCGCCACCGCCCGCGCATGGTACGGCGCGGAATGCACCCTGCCCGCACTGGGCACCTCCAGTTCGGTACCCAAGCTGGGCCTGCTCGACTACGCATGGCATGCCATCATGCAGGCGGACAGCTGCTTCATCACACTGGAATTCGGCACGCTGGCCACGGAAAACCTGTTTGATGTGCTGTTGCGCGATCATCGCTTCCGTGCCCTGCACGGCACACAGCCCGTCGGTCACCCGGAATTTCCGTCCCTGGTCGAGGCACTGCGCACGCACTTCTGCCCGCCGGATACGGACTGGCGCAACCGGGTACTGCACCGGGCCCGGTCGGTGATCGACCGGGCACTGGAGGGCCTGTCATCATGAGTGATGACATCCAGCTGCGTGATGTCACGGAGGGCGACCTCGAAGCATTGCTGGCACTGGAGGAACACTCCTTCATTACCGACCGCCTCAGCCGGCGCAGCTTCCGTCACTGGATCAGCACGGACAGCCGCGCCTTTATCGTGGCCACGGCGGGCCAGCGGCTGGTGGGGTATGTACTGGTGATCTACCACGCCGGCACCCGCCTGGCCCGGCTGTACTCGATCGCCACCGACCGGCGGTTTCGCGGACGCGGCATCGCGAGCCGGCTGATCGGGGCCGGTGAACAGGCTGCCAGCGCCAGCGGGCGTTTTTTCATGCGCCTCGAGGTCGGAATCGAGAACCGTGCGGCGATCCGGCTTTATGAATCGCTGGGCTATCTGCGCTTTGGCGTCTACGAGGACTACTACGAAGATCACGGTCATGCACTGCGCATGCAGAAACGCATCCGAAATTACCGGGTGCACGAGCAACGCGTCGACATCCCGTGGATTCGCCAGAACACGCCGTTCACCTGCGGTCCGGCCGCACTGATGATGGCCATGCGCGGCATCAGCAGCGACTACACGCCTTCCGAGCATGAGGAGCTGCAGATCTGGCGCGAGGCCACCACCATCTTCATGACCTCCGGGCACGGCGGCTGTCACCCGCTGGGACTGGCGCTGGCGGCCCGCCAGCGCGGTTTCCGGGCGGAGGTCTGGATGAACCAGCGCCGGCCGCTGTTCGTCGACAGCGTGCGCGACCCGAACAAGAAGCGCATCATCGAGATGGTGCACAGGGATTACCTGCTGCAGGCCCGGCAACAGGGCATCCGCATTCACTACTCGGATATCCGCCAGGAACAGCTGGTACACGCGCTGGAGCATCACGCCATCCCGCTGGTACTGATCAGCACCTGGAGCTTCGAGCGCAAGAAATCACCGCACTGGGTCACCGTCAGCGGCCATGACAGCGAATGCCTCTACGTGCACGACCCGGATCCCGCGGAGATGAGCCAGAGCGCACTGGACTGCCAGTACCAGCCGATCGCACGTGAGGATTTCTCGCGGATATCCGTGTTCGGACAACAGCGCCTGCGCACCGCCCTGATCATATCCAGAGACTGACCCTTTCCATGCCGCGCATTGGCGGCCGGGCTTCTTTATAATGTAACGTCAGGACCGGCAGGCAGCGCGTGCGGCGCGCCACCCTGCCGCAGCTATCAACGCTTCATGGAGACCACCATGTCCGATACAGCCAGGTTGACCGTCGACGGAAAGGACTACGAACTCCCGATCGTCACGGGTACCGAGGGAGAACGCGCCATCGACATCACCCGTCTGCGCAGCACGACGGGGCTGACCGCGCTGGATCCCGCCTTCGGCAACACCGCCAGTTGCCTGAGCAATATCACCTACATCGACGGAGACAAGGGCATCCTGCGTTACCGCGGGATCCCGCTGGAGGCCTTTGCCGCACAACCGAATTTCGTCGAGGTCGCCTGGCTGCTGATCTTCGGGCACCTGCCCACCCATACCGAGTACGAGGTATTCAGCCGCGAACTGACCGAGAACGCCAACCTCGACGAGGACATGAAACACCACTTTGCCGGCTTCCCGCGCTCCGCGCCGCCCATGGCCATCCTGTCGGCGATGATCTCCACCCTGTCCTGCTTCCACCCGCAACTGTTCGACCTGGAAACGGAAGACCAGCTGGAAAAGGCCGCCGCGCGCCTGATCAGCAAGATCCGCACACTGGCCGCCTACACCTACCGGCGCTCGCGCGGCCTGCCCTATATCTATCCCGACCCGAAGCTGCCGTATGTCATCAACTTCCTGCACATGATGTTTTCCGAGGTATACAGTCCGTACGTGCCGGACCCGGAAGTCCGCGAGGCGCTGAACCTGGTGCTGATCCTGCACGCCGACCACGAACAGAACTGCAGCACCTCGACCGTGCGCATGGTCGGCTCCAGCCGCGCCAACCTGTTCGCCTCGTGTGCCGCGGGCGTCTCGGCACTGTGGGGCCCCCTGCACGGCGGTGCCAACGTCAAGGTGATCGAGATGCTCGAGGCCATCCACAAGGGAAAGATGACGGCGCAGGAATACATTACCGCGGCCAAGGACAAGTCGAGCGATGTGAAGCTGATGGGATTCGGGCACCGCATCTACAAGAACTTCGATCCGCGCGCGACCATGCTGCGCGAGGTCAGCCAGAAGCTGCTTGCCAAGCTCGGCGTGTCCGACCCGCTGCTGGAGATCGCACAGAACCTTGCGGACATTGCGTTACAGGACGAATACTTCCTGGAACGCAAGCTCTACCCGAACGTGGACTTCTACAGCGGCATCATCCTGCGTGCGATCGGTATCCCGACCAACATGTTTACCGTGCTGTTCGCGATCGGCCGCCTGCCTGGCTGGATTGCGCACTGGCATGAACAGAACAGCGACCCGAACATGCGTATTGCGCGGCCGCGCCAGATCTATACCGGCAACGGCCTGTCCGGATACGTGCTGATGGAAGACCGGAAGTGACCGCATGAACCAACCAGGAGCAGCCCATGCCTGACACACTGATGATTCTGCCCGCCAGCGACCCGCACGCCATCCGGCTGGTGCGAGTCCCGCGTGATTACGAGGCACACGAGGCGTTTCGCCACGTTACCGGGCTGATTGCGGCGATCGAGGAAGACGACCCGGACTACGACTGGAGCGATATCGCGGCGTCACTGGCCGACCACGGATTCGAGGTCGTCGAGTTCATCCTCGGTCCGGCGCTGGACTGATACCCGGGCCGGGTGAACGTCCGGTCAGGCGGCCGGCGACCAGCCCGCACGGCTGTCCGCGGCCAGCTCCGGCACGCCCACCGCATCCCCCTGCCAGGCCAGCGTGGTCACCGAGCGGTACGGCTGGCGTCCTGCGAGATAGCCTTCCACGGCACGCTGCGTACGCCGGTCCACCAGGTACCAGAGCGGCTGCTCCACGGTGGGCAGTTCGGCCAGTGCGGCCTTCACCCGGCTATCCCAGCCTGCGGCGAGCCGGGTGATATCACCGGGCCGGATCACCTTGCGGCACCGGCGGCAGCCGCAGTCCACCGGCATCGGCTCCCGCAGGTTGAACAGCCCGTACTCGTCGGTAATCTCTTCGCCCGCCTCGATATCGCACAGGGCGATTTCAAAACCGTAACCGGTGCTCATGGTGTTGCATTCACACCGGTGATTGACGTATTTGGCGTGGTCCCAGCTCACTACGCGCCGGCCGCGCGGATCGATATAGGAATACTTGTCGACGATCTGGCGGTGGATTTCATCCAGCCGTTCGAACTGGCGCGGCGTCAACTCGATTTCCAGCCCGTCCCTGACATAGGTGATGGTGCCACGGGGTATGCGCCGGGTCGCGAAGACGCCGTGACCGATGTGCACACTGACCTGCCGCAGTTCGGTGGCGGGATGAATCATGTGACCCTCCTGGCGGTCAATGTCACGGGTACGATTGAAGAATCGACCGGCAGGCAATGCCGGGCCCGTCTCCACCCGGCTGGATGCCGGCCGGAACACTCCTCTCGCAGGTGCCTGTCACGGGTTCCGGGTGCAGGGCGGTCAGAGATCGAAAACGTCACTCAGCGCCTGCTGCAGCTGGCGCTCCTCGCGCAACCGCTCGATACGGCGGCGCGCCTCGGCATCGTTGCCGGCATTGGCCGCCGGCCGGGAAACCATGACCTCGAGATCCGGTATCGCCGTCAGGTCTTCCGGACCTTCATCCCATTCCGGCAGGACCGTTTCCCGGCCCTCCGGCCTGTCCGCGGCCGCCCCGGTCCCGGTTCCGGACTTGCCACGGCCGGCCCGCGCAGCCTTGCCGCCACTGCGGCCTGGACTGTGATTATTGCGCGCCATCGACGTTACCCTCGGCCCCGCTGCTGTCCGGTGCCATTGCAGCCCCGTCATCGACGGTTGCCGGTCCGGCCTCCGCGGCAGGAGCTACCGCCTCGCCCTGGTCGGCGGGATCCGGGTAGTACCCGCCCCGCGACTCGATGCAGCCCCGCACATAGTCATTGAGCTGCTCCGGCGGCACCGCATACAGTTCCGCCTCCTGGCGACACTCCCCAGTGGGGTCTGCCGGCACCGGGGGTGCAACAACCCCAAGGCCGGCTGCAATGGCGAGGCAGACCAGTCTGCCGACGATTCTGGATTCTTTCATGTAGCGGTCTCCGGCAAGCTCCATAAACGGGTCGTTACGACTGGCTTATAAGGTGGCAGGAAGCACCCGGCAAACGAAATATAATTGCTTTCACGATTAACGTTGCTTATCGTCATCGCCCACCATGGACATCGAACTGCTGCGCACCTTCCTCGAGGTCGTACGTACCCGCCACTTTGGCAAGGCGGCCGCGGAGCTGTGCGTCACCCAGTCGGCCGTCAGCGCCCGTATCCGGCAACTGGAGCAGACGCTTGCCAAACCGCTGTTTGTGCGCCATCGCAACAACATCCAGCTCACGGCGGAGGGCCGGCAGTTGCGCAAGCACGCCGAGACCATCGTCCAGGTGTGGTCACGGGCACGACAGGAGACCGGGCTGGGAACGGATTACACGCGGGCACTGGCCGTCGGCGCCCTGCTGGACCTGTGGTCCACCCTGCTGGCGGGCTGGCTACCCACACTGCGGGAGCGGATGCCCGACACCGCGCTGCAGGTGGAGACCGGTACCACCGACGCACTCATCCGCAAGCTGCAGGACAGTGTGATCGACCTGGCGATCCTGTTCGAGCCACCACAGCTACCGGCACTCGAGTTGCGGGAACTGGCAGTCATCAATCTGGTGCTGGCCTCGACACGGCAGGGACAGACCCCGGAGCTGGCGCTTGGGCCCGGTTATGTCATGGTGGACTGGGGTACCGCCTTTGCCCAGCATCACGCACGCCACTATCCGAACATGCCGTCCCCCGCCCTGCATATGAACCAGGGGATCCTGGTCAGGCAATACCTGCAACAGGTGCACGGGGCCGCCTATCTGCCCGAACAGCTGCTGGCACAGGACGGCGCCGGCCGGCCGCTGTACCGCGTCGACTCGGCGGCAGTCATCGAACGGCCGGTGTACGGCGTGTTTGTTACCGGTAATGACCGCGTCGACACCATCCGCCAGGCGCTGGACCTGGTCGCTCAACCCGCCTGACCCGCGCTGGCGGCCGGAAACGCGGCTACTGGCGCCGGAACAGCACGAACGAGAGATCGTCCGGCTTGTGCGGGCGTCCATCCTCCCCCGGCTGCATGCGCTCGCGACAGGCCTGTAACAGGTTCCGGCCGGCGCGGTCGAGCGGCCCCTTGCGCACCAGTTCGATGATCTCGTTGACGAACAGGTTGTCGAACAGACCGTCACTGCCCACCACCACGGTATCGTAGCGGGAAAGATTGACGACCGGACCGATCTCGAGCCGCATGTCCGGCATGCCGACCATGTTCGAGACGATGTGACGCTCCTCGTGAAACATGGCGGCATCCGCATCGAGCATGCCGGACGCCTCGGCATAGCCCACCGGCGAGTGCGGCACCGACTGGTACTTGAGCCTGCCGCGCTGGCCACACACCAGGATCATGGAGTCGCCCGCGTGGTAGGCACGTACCGTATCGTTGTCGATACTGACCACGGCGATGGTCGTGCCACCGCCCTGGCCACGCGCGATGACTTCCGCGTTGGCCGCCTCGATCCCGCTCAGCACGGCCTCACGCTGCGCATCACCCGACTGGCCGGTCACGCTGTCGGCAAGCTGCTGCAGGGCGAGGCCCGAGGCCAGGCTGCCGGACGGCAGGCCGCCCAGCCCGTCGGCCACGGCGACCACGGCGCTGGTCGCATCGCCCGGGATCAGCGCCGCCGCGTCCTCGTTCGGCGTTTCCCGGCCGGGGCGCGACCCGGTGTACACACAGGCCTGCCCGTCGGCCAGCGCCATGGTCAACGGCTCCGGCATGTGCATGCCCTGCAACAGCAGCACCGGCATCAGGAATGTCCCCATTGCAGGTTTTCCAGGTACTCGCGCAGCTGCCCGGCGGTGCGGAATTTCTTCAGGATCAGGCTGCGTTTGAGGCCCATGCAGACCGCCTTGATCTCGGGCGGCTGCCGGCTGTAGTAACGCCGGCCGCCGATGGCCTCGTAGAGGATCTTCACCAGGTCCACCACGTCATCGCGGATATTCTCGGGCCTCGGCTGCCCCCAGTGAAAGAAATCCAGCAGCTTCAGGTCGAAACCCAGGCCATAGCGCTGCACCATGATGTTGTCGGTGTGCAGGTCACCGTGATATTCCTTCATCTGGTGTATGCACTCGATCCCGGCGGCCAGCGCATGCAGCAGGTGCAGGGCCGGAAACGCGGGCAGGCGCTTGCCGGGCTGGCGGGCCAGGAACTCCGAGAGCAGCTCGCCCTCGACGAAGTCCGAAACCAGCAGGGTGATCGGCAGCTTGTGGTAGGTGATGGTTTCATGGGTGTGATACTGGATGGCAATCGGGCAATGGCGCAGTTTGTGCAGCTTGCGCGCATAGAAATTGATGGTCTTGTCACCGGGGTTGCGCTGCGGATAAAACACCTTCACGGCACGCTCGATCTGGGTCCGGTGTTCACGCACCAGGAACACCTCGCCTTCCCAGCCGCGACCCAGCAGTTTGATGACCTCGTATTTGCGCGCCAGCACGCGACCCGGCTGAATGTCGAAGCGATCGATGACCGTAGGACGTGTCAGCTGCTTCATCATGCCGCCAAGCATAACCCTGCCCGGTACGGGTGGCCAGCGGACATGGAAGTGTTCCGTAGCAGCGGCAATCAGCCCTCGTCGTACCGGTCGGTGTTGAACCTGCTTTCCAGCAGCCGGTAGACCTCGGCAATGGTGCGCGGCTTGTTGTTGCGCTTGTGAAAGATCGTGCTGTTGCGCAGCGCCGGCCCCGGGAAAATGTCGCCGGCGATCTGGTCCGGGTTTTCGTCCAGCGCCTTCAGGAAGGAGATGGCGCCCGCGGTACCGAAGAAGTGGGTCAGGTACAGGTCCGCGCGTCCCGGTTCACGGGCCAGCGAGCTGGCCAGCCGTATGCGGCTGGTGCGCACCCGCTCCGCCGCCAGCAGGGCGGCATAGCGGGGATCGAGGCGCAGTGCCAGTACGCGCTGCAGCATTGCAGCGTCCGCCATCCGGGGCTGCGCGGTATCGCCGGCGTATTCGATGTGCACAGCCTGCTCGCCAAGCGTATAGCGGCCACCGTATCGCTTCACTGCGTCCAGCCAGGATTCCTCCTTGAACTGGTAGAGGCCGCAGGCCGTGGTGGTCTTCGCGCAGGCCTGCGGATTGAAGCTGCTCTCGATCGAGGCCAGTTCCATCAGGTAGGGAAAATCGACACCGGTACGCAGACTGGCCAGGCGGATGGCCGCCACGACACCGCTGGCGACGCTGTACCGGTGTGCGTCCTCCCGTGCAAGCACGGCAAAATCATGCAGCATCTGCCGCTGCATCTCCACCGGACTGGATTCCTGCCGGTAGAATACCAGGAATTGCCGCATGGCCTGTACGGGCCGGGTCTTGCCCGCCAGCAGGCCAAGTACCCGCAGGTCGGCGCGCATCTTCCGGTCCGGTGTTTGCGGCGGTGCTGCCGCCGCCGAAGCCACCGCGGAGGATTGCCCGCCCGGCTCGCCACGCAACAGCTTGCCGTGTGTCCCCGCCGCGGCCGGTGCCGGCTGGTCCGTCGTACCGTCGCTCCCCGGGGTCGCGGGTGTGGAAAGACCGGGAACCGGTCGATCGATCCGGGGCGGCTGTTCCAGTGCCCGGGAAAGTTTCTCCAGCAGTTCCTCGTGGGTCCGGAAGTGCGCCTGCATCAGCAGCTGCAACTTGTCGATGCCCTGGCCGATGCCGGTCAGGTCCAGCTGGCCGCCGGTGTAGTCGCGCAACACCAGCGCCGTGGTCAGCGCACCGGACAGGAACAGCAACCCGGCGATGACCGCGGCCTGCAGCAACGGGAAACGCGGGCGCACCTGCCCGCGCAGTGACTGGAGCAGCTCCTGGCTGGTCTCCAGGAAGGTGTGCGACATGTCCGACTGCAGCGATAGCAGGTTTTTCTGCTCGGCCTGCAGGTGCTGCAGTACGTCGTGTGTCAGGTACAGGTTGGATTCATGCTGGTGACGGGCATCCTCGAGCTGCGTCTCCAGCACCTGTACACGCTGATCGGTCTGCTGCTGGTGCCGGGCGGCCTGTTGCAGGGAGTCATCCAGCAACTGCGCCTGCTTGCGCGCGTGATCCCGGTCCAGCTCGATATGGCTGATCTGCAGTCGTAACCCCGCAATCTGCTCCCGGTCGCTGTCACGTGTACGCGTGTACTCCTCGCGCACCTGCGCCAGTTCCGCACCGACCCGGGCATGCTCGGCACGCACCTCGTCCAGTTCCTGCCGCAGCGCGCGCGTGCGCGGCAGGGAAAACTGTCTGATGCTTAGCAATGTGCTCTGCCAGTCCATGCGTTCCGGTAGCTTGCGGCGTATTGTTATTGCACGGTGTAATGATTATGTACCGCGTCAGTATATCGCCATCGGAGCGGCGTGGTAGCTCGCCGCAAACCGCTCTGATCCCGATTTTCCCCCTATTTTCACGGACGGGAGACAGCCGGTCTATGCGACCTAGGTCCAACAGCAGTGTTGATGGGCGTGAATCACCCAATGAATAACAATGCCTTACCTTCCGTTCTGAATGTTAATTCCAAGCCAGTGGGTCCATTCCGCAAACAGCGACCGGTCGACGGCGCCCACGGCGGATCGTGGCGCCAGTGACTGGGTGAACACCGGCTCGCCATCGAGGGTACAGGCCAGCCCGCCGGCCTCCTCGAAGATCAGGTGCCCGGCCGCGTAGTCCCAGACCCTGGAGCGGCCATGCAGGTACACGTGGCTGCGTGCACAAGACAGCCAGCACCAGTCCAGTGCGACCGAGCCAAAGCTGCGCTGCGAGGCATAGGGCGTGTGTTGCACCAGCCGCGTTGCCAGTGCCGGCTGCAGGCGTTTGAGGTCGACCATTGCGGTCGCCTGGCGTAAGGGCCGCTGCACCGGTTCGAGCCGCAACGGTTCGCCGTTGAGCAATGCGCCCTGTCCGGCCACGGCACTGAAACACTCGTCACGCAGGGGGTCATACACCAGGCCGAGCAGTACCCGGCCCGCGCTGAGCAGCGCCAGCGACACACCGAAATACGGAATGCCGACGGCAAAATTGCTGGTGCCGTCCAGCGGGTCGAGACACCAGACGGGCTGTTCGGCCGTGATGAGCCGTTGCTGCTCCGCGGCCGTCATTTCCTCACCGAGGAATACCGTGCCCGGCCACAGCCCGAGCAGGGCGTTTGCCACCCGCTCCTGCATGGCCAGGTCCGCCTCCGTCAGCAGGCTGCCATCGGCCTTGCGGGTATGGGTCACGCGATTGAAACGCGGCAGCAGTTCCTCACGCGCCGCGGGGACAATCACCTCCCGCAGTGCAGCCAGCTCCGGTTTCATCCTGCGGCCCCCGCACCCGGCCGGCCTGCCGTCCGGTGCCGAAGCAAATCTTCCATGTCCTCTCCCCTGGCGTACCGGGTCCCATGATAAGGAATCGCGCAAACCGGTTCATGTCTTCTTTTCCCGGCACCGGCAGGCAGGTGTGGTCCTGTCCACCGCACGGCCCGGTAGGCTTGCCTCCCGGGCCGTGTTATAAAGCCGCATGCGCGCCATCCTGATGACAGCCACCGGTCCTGCCCGCGAGGTCCTGCGGGAGTCCGAGGTACCCGTACCCGAGATCACCCGGCCCACGCAGATCCGCGTGCAGCTCAGGGCCGCCGGGGTGAATCCCGTCGACACCAAACTGCGCAGCCGGGGCCTGTTCTACCCGGATGCCCTCCCGGCTATCCTCGGTTGCGATGGCGCCGGCGTGGTCACCGACTGCGGCAGCGCGGTCACCCGGTTCCGCAGCGGCGATGAGGTCTGGTTCTGCCATGGCGGCCTGGGCGGGAACCCGGGCAACTATGCCGACTACACGGTGCTGGAGGAGAACGAGGCCGAACGCAAGCCGGTCTCGCTCACCTTTGCCGAGGCCGCCGCGCTGCCACTGGTACTGATCACGGCGTGGGAGGCTCTGTTCGACCGCGCCCGGCTCAGCGGCGAGCAACGCGTCCTGATCCATGGCGGCGCGGGCGGCGTCGGTCATGTCGCTATCCAGCTGGCCCGGTCGGTGGGCGCCACGGTCGCGACCACGGTGAGCGACGAGGCCAGGGCAAAGCTGGTCCGCTCGCTGGGCGCCGAACACGTGATCGACTATACCCGGGAGGATTTTGTTGCCGCGACGCGCGACTGGAGCGGGGGCGCCGGTACGGATGTCATCCTCGATACCGTGGGCGGCCAGGTATTCCGCGACAGCATGGGCGCAGCCCGCGTGTATGGACAGCTGGTCACCCTGCTCGATCCCGGTACCGGGGTGAACTGGAAGGAGGCCCGCGACCGCAACCTCTCCGTCAGCTTCACCCTGATGCTGACGCCGATGCTGCAGGACCTGCCGAAGGCCCGCGCACACCAGCTGGAAATCCTGCGCCAGTGCGCCATCCTGATCGACAGCGGGAAACTCCGGCCGGTGATCGCGGAAGTCCTGCCGCTGGCCGAGGCGGCCAGCGCCCACGAGCGGATCGAGGCCGGTCACCTGGCCGGCAAGCTCGTGCTGTCGACCGGCGACTGAGCACCGCCCGCGCCGCGTCAGGCGCGGGTCCTGAACCAGCCGGTGATACTCATGCGGTGCCGCGTCGAGGGCAACACCTCGTGCAGGTAGCGTGCGCTCAGAAAGGTGACCAGCTGGCCACCCAGCGGCAGGATTTCCTCGTAATGCCGCTCGTCACGCGCATCGGTATAGAGCCGCAACTGACCGCCATCGGCTGCCTGCCAGTCCTCGTTCAGGTAGAGGATGCAGGATACGCAACGGGTACCCATGTCGCGGAACTGGTCGAGGTGCTTGCGGTAGTACGTACCCGGCGGATAGACCGCGAGGTGAGCCTCGAATTCGAACAACCCGAGGTAGAGCGTACCGTTGATGGCCAGGCGCAATTGCTCCAGCACGGCCAGGTAGTACCGATGCGCCGGGTCACACTGTGACGGATCCAGCCAGCGCACCCGGTCGGTACGTACCGACGGCCTGAACTGCAGGCCGGCACCGCGGCCGACGCCGGCCGGTCGGAAGTCACCCCGCTGCCAGTGTGCCTGTAATTCATCGCGAGCCTGTCCGGTCAGGACGGCGGGCAGGAAGCCCGGTGTGACACACCAGCCCTGCTCGTCCAGCGTAGCGGCGATCTGCGCACACAGGGGATCCACCGTGGCATACAGCTCGCACGGGGCGGGTTCCGAATGATGGACGGATATGGGATACACCTGTCGAAAGGCGCATGGGGCAGGCGATTCTGCGCGCGGGATTATGCGCCGCCCGGGGCAAACACGCCATACCTGCTGGCCGGCAAGGGATTGCCTGTTCCGTGTTATGAAATTAGCCCCCCGCTGTACAAACCTTGCGTCCCTTCTCCCCCCGGGAGAAGGACAGGATGAGGGGATCAAAAATCAGGCAGTTAACTGAATCTGATCCCCTCACCCCAGCCCTCTCCCGGAGGGAGAGGGCGTTTGTGGGACTGTAATGAATATACCGGTCACATACCGTTCTTGAACTGGTCGGTGTCGGTGGCGCCGCTGGCGCGTACCTGGCGCAGCGCCAGGCCGTACTGCTTGAGGATACCCAGCGCCCAGCGCAGGCGTGCGCGGAAATACTCGTCCGCGCCGGGATCATTCTGTGCCGGATCGTCATTCAACACCCGCTCGACGTGGCGTACGATCACGTGCTCGGGGATGTAGCACAGGCGCGAGTTCTTGTAGCTGCTCATGCGCAGTTCCGCCACCGGGTAGGCCCCGCCATCGCCGGCGGACACGGACACGATCAGGGCCGGCTTGTGGCCCAGTTCGTTGCGCCCAAACAGCAGGAAGAAGTTCTTCAGCCCGGCCGGTACCTGGCCATGCCATTCCGGCGTGACCACCACGAACGCGTCACTGGAGGACAGCTCGGCACGGATCGGATCGAGCAGCGGCGGCCACTTTTCGCCCCCCTCCCAGACCCCCATGTCCCACAACGGCAACGGGTTGTCGGCGAGGCTGATCAGCGCGGATTCCTCGCAGATGCCGTCATCCAGCATATTCCGGATCTGGCGTGCGACCTTGAGACTTTGTGCCTGTGCACGGTGACTGCCGCAGATAACGGTGATTTTCATGCCTTCTCCTCGGGTTTGACCATCACACCGGTCCGCCATTGTACGACGGCCGCCAGATGCGTCCGCTAATCCGCTGCGCAGGTCCCTGCTTTCGCGCTAGCCTTTCTTTTCGGATTCCAGCAGCCGCCGCATCTCGTCGAAGCGGTCGCGCTCCCTGTCGCCGACCTGCGGGAAGTGCATCTCCAGCGAGTGCATGGCGCGAACCACGATGTCCGCCACGCACATGCGCATATAGGACTTGCTGTCGGCCGGGATCGCATACCAGGGTGCCCAGGGACGCGAGGTCTCCCGCAGCGCCTGCTCGTAGGCGTGCATGTAGTCGTCCCAGTAGCCGCGCTCGAGCACGTCACTGCTGGAAAACTTCCAGTTCTTCTCCGGCGTCTCCAGCCGGCTCAGAAAACGCTGGCGTTGTTCCTCCCGGGAGACATTCAGCCAGAATTTCAGCACCACGGTGCCGTTGCGCGCAATGTGCTCCTCGTGGGCGCGAATCGACGCATAGCGGTCCGCCCAGAGGGTGTCATGGCTGGTCGCGGATGGCAGCCGCTGGTTGTCCAGGATCGCGGGATGGACCCGCACGATCAGCACCTCTTCGTAGTGACTGCGGTTGAACACGCCGATACGGCCGCGTTGCGGCAGGCGGCGGGTCGTGCGCCAGAGGAAGTCGTGGTCCAGTTCCTCGCTGCTTGGCTGCTTGAACGAATATACCTCGCAACCGGCCGGGTTGATGCCCTGCAGCACGGCGCGAATGGTGCTGTCCTTGCCGGCCGCGTCCATACCCTGGAACACCAGCAGCATGGCATGCCGGTCATCGGCGTAAAACATGCGTTGTAGTTCATCGAGTTCACCAATCAGTCGCTGCAGTTCCTTCTCGCGTCCGTTCTTGTCCGGCACGTTGTCCGGCCGCTTCGTCGACGCCTTGCCGACATCGAAAGATCCGTCAAACGGAACCAGCCACTGGCTTTCCGGTGCTGCAAACATGCACTTCCCCCTGTGTTATGCTGATCAAGGCATCCTCTGAACCCGGGATGCCTGAAGTGTAACGTGAACCCGTCCGGATTTCCCGCCTGCCTGTATGCATAACCTGTCCTCGTTGCCGTTCAGCAATTCCTTTGCCGCCCTGCCGGCTGCGTTCTACGCGCGAGTGCTGCCGACACCGCTGGAGCGCCCGGCCCGGCTGGTGCATTTCAACCCGGCGGCGGCCGCCTTGCTGGAACTCGATCCGGCCGTGTCCGCCGATCCCGCGTTCGCCGACATCTTCAGCGGCAACCGTCCCTGGCCCGGCACCGACCCGGTCGCGATGCGCTACAGCGGGCACCAGTTCGGCCACTATGTGCGCCAGCTTGGTGACGGTCGCGCCATCGTGCTGGGCGAAACCGTCAACAGCCACGGGCAACGCTGGGAGATCCAGCTGAAGGGCAGCGGCCAGACCCCGTATTCACGTGACGGCGACGGCCGTGCAGTGCTGCGTTCCACCATACGGGAATACCTGTGCAGCGAGGCCATGCACGGACTGGGCATCCCGACCACGCGTGCGCTGTGTATCACGTCCAGCGACGACGAGGTATACCGCGAGCGCATCGAACCGGCTGCGGTGCTTACCCGGCTGGCGCCCACGCACCTGCGCTTCGGTTCGTTCGAGGTGTTGTTCTACAACAACCGGCATGAGGAGATCCGCGTGCTGGCCGACTACCTGCTGCACCATCACTTCCCGGAGGCGCTGGACGAACCGGACCCGTATGTGGCCCTGCTGAACCACGTGGTGGACCGCACCGCTCAACTGCTGGCCCGCTGGCAGGCGGTCGGATTCGCACACGGCGTGATGAACACCGACAACATGTCGGTGCTGGGACTGACGCTGGATTACGGGCCGTTCGGATTCATGGAGGCGTTCGATCCCGGCTTTATCTGCAACCATTCCGACCATTACGGCCGTTACGCCTTCGACGCGCAGCCGCAGGTGGCGCTGTTCAACCTGAGCTGTTTTGCCCAGACCCAGCTGCCGCTGCTGGAGGTCGAGGCCGCAAAGGCCGCACTGGAAGGTTTCCAGCCGGCCTGCACGCGTTACTACGACACGTTGATGGCCGGCAAGCTCGGTTTCCCGGCCGCCAGCGCGGATACCGTGACACTGGCCGGGGACCTGCTGGCACAGATGGCGGACAGCGGGACCGATTACACCCGCCTGTTCCGGGCACTGGGCGAGATTGCGCTCGGACGCCAGGACGGCCGTGACCAGTTCGCAGACCGCGACCGCTTTGCCCGCTGGCGGGAAGATTACCTGGCCCTGCTGCAACCGCACGTACGACTCGACGCACACTGGCTGGCACGGATGCACGGGACCAATCCGAAATACATCCTGCGCAACTATCTCGCACAGGTCGCCATCGATGCGGCGGAACAGCAGGATTACAGCGAGGTGGACCGCCTGTTCCGCCTGCTGCAACGGCCGTTCGACGAACAGCCGGACATGGAACGCTACGCCGCCCCGCCCCCGGACTGGGCGCGCGACATCCAGGTCAGTTGTTCATCGTAGAGGTACCGTATCCCGTCATCCCGGCGCAGACCGGAATCCGGAACGTCCTGAAATGAGCAGGTCTGATTATATCGGCGGGTTCAACCGGTGAACGCATCACCTGCATGAATACAGTTACGCCGGTTTCTTTCGCCTTGTTATTCCAGCCAGCCCCAGCAGACCAGCGCCGAAGAGCCAGACGGTTGCAGGCAGCGGCACATTGCTTACCGTACCTTCCAGATGCAGGTAATAGGCGACAGAGGTGAAACCGGAACTCGCAGGAAGATGGAAACTGGCATCCAGCGTGTAGCTACTGGTGTCGGAACAACCGCTGCCTGCAGTACAACTGACCGTTGCAGCGCCAGTCTGGACCAACTGAACGAAAACCCGCTCCAGGTCATTCCCCAGCCGCTCATATCCAGGGTCGGATTGTCACCCGAACCTCCATTAACGGTAATCGGTGCAGTGGTCAGATGCATCCCGGTTGCGCCAAAAAAAAGTCCACGGATAGTCAATGTTCGGGACTTCACTGCCATCGACAGGTCCGGAATGACTGCCACTGGCAATCTGGGCATCGTGGCCAATCCTGATGCCGTGGTAACTGCCAATGGGCGTCTTTTCAGAAAACTCGATGCCGTTGCCATCGGTGTCCATGGCAAAGCAGGAACCGTAGATGTCGGTGAGTAAATGCGGGCAAAGAGGACAATCGGGATCCGTGGTGCTTCCGAGTGTGAAATTCAGGGTTGCACCGGAGGCAAGACTGGCATTGGCGTTCAGTGCAACTCCACCCAGCAATAAGCCAATGGCTGCACTCAAGGTTGTCTTCCTGTTCATCACGGCCTCTCCAGAACCTGTTATTCTTTAAATCACGGCAATCTTCTATTTATGATTGTCTCGCTTGAGCTTACACCCGCAGCAGGTATCTCGCCACACGCCAAACGTCTTGAAACAGTGCGTTCCAGTCATTAATGGCAGATATACAGGCAGCGTCCAATGGTCCGACCTAAGTCGAAAGCCGACATGTACTAATACATTCTTATTAGTCAATGCATCGAATATGCGAATGTCTTACACGGGTCGCCTGCGGCTGTTTGGCATTTACATCTACAGATTCAGCGGCCAGGTCGCATACCGGCCAGAAAGGGACATCCCCGGGAATTCCGGGAATGTTTCGGATGCCGCAAAG
>CAZMAK010000007.1:0-28259 GCA_964564245.1 uncultured Ectothiorhodospiraceae bacterium
GACTGGGAGCACGAGCGCTTCACCATGGACGAAGGTCTCTCCAATGCGGTGCGGGAGGTCTTCGTCCGCCTATTCGAGGAAGGGCTCATCTACCGAGGCAAGCGCCTGGTCAACTGGGACCCTGTGCTGCACACGGCCCTCTCGGACCTGGAGGTCATCTTCGAGGAGGAGGACGGGCATATGTGGGACATGCGCTACCCGTTGACGAACGGCCAGGGACACATGGTGGTCTCGACCACGCGACCCGAGACCATGCTCGGCGACTGCGCGGTGGCCGTCAACCCGGAGGACCCGCGCTACCGGCACCTGATCGGAGAGCTCGTGGAGCTGCCCCTGACCGGCCGGCGCATCCCCATCATCGCCGACGAGCACGCCGACCCAGAATTCGGCACCGGCTGCGTCAAGATCACCCCCGCCCACGACTTCAACGACCACGAGGCCTGGCTGCGCCATCGCGACGAGACGGCCATCGCCGAGCAACCACATGGCGGACTCATCAATATTTTCACACCGGATGCAAAGATCAAATCCAGTGACTTTGACGACTTCAGCTTCGCGGGGAGAGCACCGAAGGACGGTATAAGTGGCAGCAATACCGCTGTAGGTCCCGCTACCGTCGATCTTATCCCTAAAGCATACCAGGGACTTGACCGCTACGAGGCGCGCAGGCGTATCGTCGACGACCTGTCCGATCTCGGCCTGCTGGCGCGAGTCAAGGACCACCGCCTGCGACAGCCCCGCGGCGACCGCTCGGGGGCGGTCATCGAGCCTTATCTGACCGACCAGTGGTACGTAAAGATCGAGCCCCTGGCGGGCCCCGCCATCGCGGCGGTGGAGGAAGGACGCATTCGCTTCGTGCCGGACAATTGGAAGAGGACCTATTTCGAGTGGATGCGCAACATCCAGGACTGGTGCATCAGCCGCCAGATCTGGTGGGGCCACCGCATCCCCGCCTGGTACGACGATCAGGGCAACCTCTACGTGGGGCGCGCGGAGCAGGAGGTGAGGAAACGTCACGGCCTGGGACCGGATTTCCCCCTGGAGCAGGACCCGGACGTGCTGGACACCTGGTTCAGCTCCGCCCTCTGGCCGTTCTCGACCCTGGGCTGGCCTGAGGAAACGCGGCGCCTTGCGACCTTCTACCCCACCTCCGTCCTGGTCACCGGCTTCGACATCATCTTCTTCTGGGTCGCCCGCATGATCATGATGGGCCTGCGCTTCATGGGTGACGTGCCGTTCCGGGAGGTATACATCCACGGACTGGTGCGCGATGCACATGGCAACAAGATGTCAAAGTCCAAGGGCAATGTGCTGGACCCGATCGACCTGATCGACGGAATTGACCTGGAGTCACTGGTTGCCAAGCGGCGCTCGGCACTCATGCAGCCGCAGATGGCGGACCGGATCGAGAAAATCACACGCAAGGATTTCCCCGACGGCATACCGGCCTACGGCACAGACGCCCTGCGTTTCACTTTTGCAGCACTGGCCTCGACCGGTCGTGATATCAACTTCGACCTCGGGCGCACCGAGGGGTACCGGAATTTCTGCAACAAGCTGTGGAACGCGGCCCGCTACGTGCTGATGAATACCGAGGGAATGGATTGCGGCCAGGACGATGGCGAACTGGCGCTGTCCGCGGCCGATCGCTGGATCACCAGCCGACTGCAGGAAACCATTCGCGAAGTCATCGATGCGATCGCCGGATACCGTTTTGATCTGGCTGCTCAATCGATCTACACCTTCGTATGGGATGAATATTGTGACTGGTACCTGGAACTGTCCAAGACGGTACTGACCGGCACCGACAGTTCCGCAGCTGCCCTGCGCGGAACCCGTCATACACTGGTGCGGGTGATGGAATGCGTATTGCGGCTGATCCATCCGTTAACCCCGTTCATCAGCGAGGAAATCTGGCAACGCATCGCCCCGCTGGCCGGCGTAACGGCTAACACCATCATGCGTCAACCCTATCCGGAGCCGGACAGCGGGCTCGTGGATCCCGGGGCGATGAGTGAAATCGCCTGGGTACAGAATGTCATCGTGGGTGTGCGCAAGATTCGCAGCGGAATGAATATCGATCCGCGCAAATCATTACCGGTGCTGTTCCAGGACGGATCGGAGACCGATCGCGCCCACATGAGGCGTAACCTGCATTACCTGATGAGCGTCGGGCGTATCGAGTCAGTTGACTGGCTGTCTGCAGATTCTACCGCGCCAGAATCATCCACAGCCCTGATCGGTAACATGAAACTGCTGATACCGCTTGCCGGCCTGATCGACAAGGAGGTGGAGCTGGAACGCCTTGCGCGGGAATTGCAAAAGAAACAGGATGAACTGGGGCGCTGCGAGAAGAAACTGTCCAATACCGGGTTTACCGGCAAGGCACCAGCAGAAGTGGTTGCAAAGGAGCGTGAACGCGCTGACGAACTCACTCTCGGGATCCGGAATCTCCGGTCACAACAGGAGAAGATCCAGAAATTGTAATCAGGCGCCAGCGAGGATCATGACCAGCTGTACCACGCTCCAGATGGTCAGCACGAAAACCAGGGTAACGATCAGCCCGATAATGATGTACTGGGACGGCTTGCCGTGGGTGAAATCCTGCTCACGCCGTCGACTACTCTGCACACCGAACATGCTTGCCAGGACGCTGCCGAAAACAGACAGCAGGGATGGTGTCTTGCCGGAAGTATTGCTGTGCTCGTCCATGGGAAATCCGTCGCTGATTACGCCGCTATTCTACAGGCGCCCACCGGCACCGCAAGGTGGACCACGGTACAGTACCTGAACGCACCATCCGCCACCGGTCAGCACCATCTGGCCTGCCGGCATCTCCAGCACACTGAATCCCTTCAGATTTTCCCTGTCTTGCCGATACCGGACTGAGCAGGTAGATGCGGCACTTATTCATTGCTGATCAGCCGGTTATGTGAACTGTGCTGGTTGCTGTAGCGGGAAATACAAGAGCTGGCCGGAAACGGGCACAAACTCCAGGCATGATTGCGGATACGATGACATGAGCAGAATTCTGATTATCGATGACCAGCTGACGAGCCGACAGATCCTGAAACAGCTGGTGAGTAACCTCGAACAGGGCATTGATTTGCACGATTTCGCCAATCCGGTGGAGGCACTCGCCTGGACAGTTCGCAATCCGACCGACCTGATACTGGTTGACTACAAGATGCCGGAGATGAATGGGGTCGAGTTTATTCGCAAGTTCCGCGCCAACCCGGCATCGAGCCATGTCCCGGTGATCATGGTGACCTCCATCGAAGATCGCAATGTGCGCTACGAGGCACTGGAAGCTGGCGCCACCGACTTCCTGATGAAACCTGTAGATCACCACGAGTGCCGCGCCCGTTGCAGAAACATGCTGATCCAGCACCAGCAGTACAAGATTATCAGCGATCGATCGAGGTGGCTGGAGCGACGTGTTGCCGAGGCTACCAGTGAAATACGACTGCGTGAACGTGAGACCCTGCTTCGGCTGGCACGAGCCGGTGAATACCGCGACGAGGAAACCGGCAATCATATTATTCGCATGGCAAAATATTCACGCATCATTGCCGAACAGCTGGGCATGCCGAACGAAGATGCAGAAGTGATCGAAATGGCCGCCCCGATGCATGACATCGGGAAAATCGGCATTCGTGACGAAATTCTTCTGAAGCCAGGCAAACTGACAGCTGAAGAATTCGAGATCATGAAGAACCATACGCTGATCGGATACGAGATCCTTAAGGACAGTCCTTCGAAATTCTTGCAGATGGGTGGTGTAATCGCCCTCGGTCACCACGAAAAATTTGACGGCACAGGATACCCATATGGACTGAAAGGCAATGACATTCCGATAGAGGCACGTATAGTGGCAGTAGCCGACGTGTTCGATGCGCTAGTGTCCGAACGCCCGTACAAGAACGCATGGTCTACCGAAGCCGCCCTGGATTACATGGAAAGCAACAGCGGCAAACATTTTGACCCCGTCGTATTCAATGCCTTCAAGGCACAGATTGACTCGGTCATCAAGATTCAGGGTATGTTGCCGGATGTGCCGGTGGCTGTGAGCCGGTAGCACCCGATATATCAAACCAGTCAAACCATAGACCCTGTCATCGGGATCTATAATTGTTTACACTTATGCGAAAATCTTTGGGAACCATGCGTTTCCTTCCCGCCCGTCTTAAATCCATGAGCATCCATGAGCACATCCATCTACGAAAAGCTGGCTGCACAAGGCATCTACGGACCCGGCAGCACAGAACTTGAGAAATATGAACGCCACCTGAGCCGATTTTTTGAACGCGAATACCGCAGGTTACAGGAAAACCCGGTGTCACTAGAATCTATCTGTATTGATACCAGCACGGGGCCTATGATGGAGGAAACCGAGGCCCTGATGGAGCATCACTATGATGAGCGACCCGAGTTTTTTGCAAGCTTTCTGGATAGAGATTATCGTGCTTATTCGATGGCGTACTATGGAGACACGCCGGAAGAAATCATGGGTTCTTCAGCCACGCTTGAGGAAGCCCAGCGTGCCAAATTCGATCTTATTTCCAAACGGGCGCAGATTACCGGGGAGGAGCGGATACTGAACATCGGATGTGGATTTGGTTCATTGGAAACTTACCTTCTCACGTATTTTCCGAACCTAGAAATTGTAGGGATAACTCCAAGCAAGGTTCAGGCTGACTACTTGTATACCAGAATGGAGGATGCCAGCGACCCACTAGGCAAAGGCAATTTTTCACTTATTTTTGGAACATTCGACAAGACACCTCTCGAAGATATTGGTACAAATAAGTTTGACCTAGTGATATCTGTTGCAGTATTCGAGCAAATATTCAATATGCGTGAAGTACTGGAGAAAATATATAAACTTGTCAAACATGGCGGAAAGACATTCCATCACTTTATTACATCACAATTCGTCATCCCTCAGTTTGTTGAGCCGGACAGAACTAAAATTGGCAACTATTTTCCCGGCGGGCGTGTATGGCCACATTACGAATTCGCAAAACATACAGATCATTTTGAATTACAGGAACTTTGGTTTATCAACGGCCTCAATTACTGGCGCACACTTGACAATTGGCACAGGCGCTACTGGGATAACCTGCACATGCTTTACGACACAGTCTTTGATGCAAAGGAGATCGCCCACTGGAATGAATATTTTTCACTTTGCAAGGTCTTATTTGCGCCTTGTGATGGGTTATGCTACGGAAACAGTCATTACCTGTTCTCCAAATCACGCTGAAAGTCGTCTTACATGATCTGCCTAACCCCAAGAACTGCATTCAGCCCACCAAAAGCGAAAGAACTGGATAACGCAAAATTAACATGTCCAATTCTGGACTGATTTGGCACATAATCAAGATCGCAGCTTTCTCCTGCACCTGTGAAATTGGCTGTTGGGGGGAGTAATCCATATTTCAGGCTAAGAACGGTCGCCACCAGTTCCATAGCACTCGCCGCACCCAGGGAGTGACCGTGCATAGACTTGGTTGATGAAATAGCCAGTGAGTATGCATGCTTGCCAAACACCTGATGTATCGCCTCGGTTTCAGCAACATCATTAACCTCTGTACCAGTCCCATGTGCATTGATGTACTGAACCTCGTCAGGAGAGACACCGGAATCCGACAATGCTGCCCGTAACGCCGTTGTAATACCTCGAATATCCGGGCGAGTTATATGTGTTGCATCAGCGGACATGCCGAATCCTGCAAGCTCCGCATAACCATTCACACCACGGGCACTAGCGTGCTCACCTGATTCTAGCACGAGCATCGCAGCCCCCTCACCCAGGACCATGCCTGTCCGGTCACGCGAAAACGGGCGACATGTATCGTTCGAAACCACCCGCAAGGCCTCCCAGGACTTTAGCAGTCCGTAGGTGAATGGCGCGTCAGTACCACCGACTACGGCTACATCTACGAGCCCGGATTGAATCATCATTGCACCCTGGATAATGGCATGCGCGCCCGAGGCGCAGGCACTTGCGATACTGAATACTGGACCCCGGATACCCAAATACTGGCTCACCATGCTGGCTGCGGCACTGGGCATCCCTTTCGGAATAGTCAGCGGGTGAACTCGTGAACGACCTTCCTTGTAAAGCTTCCGGTAGGTTTCCTCGTCGGTTTGCTTGCCGCCACAACCGGTACCGATTATGCTCGCCGCAAAAGATAGGGTCGTATCTCCCACAGCCAAATCAGCATCTGTTATGGCCTCTCTTGCTGCAACCACAGCGAATTGCGAGAACCTGTCAAGTACCGTTAAATTTTCACTGCTAAAATGCGCCTCGGGACTGAAATCTTGCACCTGCGCACCTTTCCTGATCCTGATATCACCCTCGACGTCGATTAGCTCACTGATCCCGCAGCAGCCTTTTGAAAGTGCCTTCCAGAATGCCGGCACGGTTTGTCCCAGACTAGAAATACAACCCAGCCCGGTAATAACAACACTTCGTGTCATGTTTGTGTTTTCTGGGCAATAATCAACTCGATCTGCGTCAGAATATCTCCCACCGTGTCTAACGAATCAAAGACCTCGTTAGGAACCTCGATATCAAGCTTATCTTCCAGATCGTAAAGAATGGTGATCGCCCCAAGTGAATCAATACCAAGAACATCCAAACGAGTGGCTGACGTTATAGTTCCTGGATCGCACTTCAGGTAGCCTGCAATTTCTTTAAAAACAATGTCTTGATTCATCTTTTCAACCAAATATTGCTGAATTTTCAAGAATTCTACTTGATTAGCCGCTAACTGTCTTGTTATCAGAAACTTATGCATGAATGAACCAGACACAGTCAATGGCCCCAAGCAAATCAATTCCTGAAATGTCTGGCATAATATTTCTCGCGAAGATCAAGCCATTTCTGGAATCAATAGGGTGGCAAGGTACCCCTGAGCAAGAGCAAGCTACTCTCAGGGTTATAATTCCGCTTTCGTTTCTTGCCTATTTATTGCTCAGGAACCAGTCAGCCACGCACGTCAACCTGGATACCAATATCGGTCTCTACTTCATATCTTCATTTCTCGTATTCGCTCTCGCGCTCTTAATAAGTACGTTCGTCTGGAAAGGGTCGTCTCACAATATTCGGATAATTGGAATCCTGGGAGATACAGGAGCTCTCAGCCTAGGTTTATACATCACCGGCGCAACCGGCGCCCCTTGGTTCGGTGTGTATTTATGGGTTACGCTAGGTAATGGCTTCAGATATGGCGAAAAATATTTATATCTGTCAACTCTAATATCTCTCATCGGATTCGGTTGTGTAGCTTACTACACTCCGTTCTGGAATACCCACAGCGAACTAGCCACGGGACTAGCCTTCACACTACTGCTGATCCCCGCCTACTCCGCCATCCTTATCCGACGTCTAAATGAAGCGCGGCAGCGAGCAGACGCAGCAAGCAGGGCCAAGAGTGATTTTCTATCCTGCATGTCACACGAAATCCGCACACCATTGAATGGCATACTCGGCATGACAGACCTGCTCCGATTACGCCCGCTCCCGGAAGAAGACAAGGAATTTATTGAAACCATACATGTATCAGGCCACGCGCTGGCGCGACAGATAAACGAAATTCTCGATCTATCCAAGATCGAAGCGGGCCATATGACGGTCGAGATTATTGATTTCGATCTGTATGTTCTAGTTAACACAACACTGAAAATTTTCCAAACCAAGGCACTTGAGAAAGGCTTGGTGATTCGATCAAACATAGACCCGACCGTTCCCTACTTACTGGCCGGTGATCCACACAAGATTCGCCAAATAATCACCAATCTGGTTGGAAATGCAATGAAATTCACTCATGAAGGTTCGATCACCTTGCATATTTCCTGCCTGCAATCTGATAAAGATTCCACCAAACTCCGGTTTGAGATCAGCGATACTGGCACCGGCATTGCAGAAGACAAACTGCAGGCTATCTTCGAACCATTTACTCAGGCCAGTGACAGCATCTCGCGGAATTATGGCGGCACCGGACTTGGCACCACAATCTGCAAGAATCTTGTGGAATTGATGAACGGTTCAATCGGCATTAATAGCACTCTGGGAGTGGGATCAACGTTCTGGTTCGAATTACCCTTCGCGATCAACAAACCCCAGGTCGATCCTTCCACAAGCAACTGGATCCGGCAGTGTAGGATTATTTACCTGTCCGCGCTCAGTCGAACTGAGGATTCTGTCTTGAAGAAGCTTGAAGACTGGGGTGTACCATGTGACGTGTATAACTCGATTGACGGGGCGTATACCGCCGCAATATCCTCAAAGGAGCACGACGCCTTCATTATCTACCACACGCCTGAAAGCCCACTGCTCACCAGCATTAACAGCGGGACAGACACAAATCTTCCAGAGAGGTTGCAGCTGATACTGGTCGACGATGGCATAGCAGTTTCAACCCAGCCTGAAAACAGGGGCGAACTGGTCGTCCTGCACTCCCCTTTGGAGGATCACTTGTTGGTGAATGTACTGCATGCCTGCTACTCAAAACATGGCACTGAAGAGGAGATCGTACGCCTCACCCACAAGGAGATTCAGACACGGCAAGTCACGCGCCAGCTGAACATCCTCGTCAGCGATGACAATGCAACCAACCGCATCGTAATGCAGCGAATGCTGGACAAGCTGGGACATCGCCATACCATCGTTGACGGCGGCGAAGCGGCCCTGCATGCTCTTGAAAATAACCACTTCGATGCCGTAATCATTGACAAGAATATGCCTGACATGGGTGGTGTCGAGGTTTTCCAGGCATATAGCTTTGCTCACGGCACAAATCACCCGGTGGAGTTTGCCATCCTGACTGCCGATGCAACAGAGGAAGCCCGTACCAGTTGCGAGGCAGCAGGCATCCGGCATTTCCTGACCAAACCCGTTTCACTTGACAGACTAACGGAAAGCCTGTCTACGATGTGCGGAAGTACCGGTGACCAACCTACGACCACAGCAGCTTCCCCTCCGGAACAAGTCGAGTCAGGCAAAGGGGATAACGTATTCAATGAATCGGAATTTGACAAGTTGTCGGATCTTGCGGAAGATGATGCCTCGTTTATCCGTGAGATTGTCAGTAATTTCATACAGGAAACGAACAAAAATATTCGCGGCCTGGAGTCGGCTGTCTCCAGAGGGGACTGGCTTGAATTTCGCGATTTGTCCCATGCACTGAAAGGTTCTGCACTCTATCTTGGTCTCACGCAACTGTCCGAGCTTGCCCGGAATGCCCAAAACGTCTCATTACAGGATTTCAGAACCAATGGTGTAGCAGTCGTGGTCACCATCAGAAAAGCAGCAGATACCGCCATTGAACTAATCAACAGCAAACTGGATTCTGCAGACAAGAAGTGCGCATCCGGCTGACCGGCAGATATCAGGCTGTCTTCGTGTTCCCCAAATCCGGATTTACATCCTCCACCAGATGCCTTTTCTCCTGTGCCCTGGCAAAGTATTTCATCAGTCGTAGGTTCTTCTCACCTAATTGCATCGCCGCATCGACCCAGAATTTCACTACGTCAGCCAGTTCCGAACGACCGAGTGGCAGCGCCCTGTCCATGGCAGCCTGGAATCCGTGATGACCCGGCGCAAGTGCCATATGCCGTTGCATGTATTCCATGGTTGCAGCCCGCCCTTCACCATCTGCCACCAGTACGTCCAGGATTCCCATGTCATACAATTCCGATGCGGAGTATATACGGTGGTCCAAGATGAGTCGTTTCGCAACGGCAGGTGATACTTTTCTGATCAGCAGCGATATGGCACCCATTCCCGGAAACATGCCAAACGTAATCTCAGGAAAACCGAAACGCGCCTGACGTTCTGCAATCAATACATTCGCCGATAATGCAGCTTCGAAGCCACCACCAAGCGCCTCACCTTCAACCAACGCAATACTGGTAAACGGCACCTGGTAATGGGTTGCCGTTGAATACTGGATTTCCACGCACAGTTCCGCATAGGCCTGCAAACTTGCACGGTCACCTATCTCAATGTGTTCGATGAAGTAGGAAAGATCTCCGCCGAGGCTGAAGACAGACGCATCGGCAGATGCCACCACCTGGAACATGAGTCTGTCAGGGTCCTGCTCGCGGTAACCCAACTGGGCCGCATGTCGAATCGCTCGTTGCGCCTTACTGACGTCTTCCAGCAATTCTGTGGAGAAGCAGGGTCTACTGCTGTATTTGAATTCCACCCATACGGCACGATGCGAACAGTCGTGGGTAATCTTGAGGTTACCAAGTCTTCTTTGTAGTAATTCTAATGACCTGTCCATTCCCGCGCTCCGAAGCTGTGTTATTTTTATAAAGCTTATAATGCATGTGGTTTTTTTATACACGACCACGACTACAGAATCAAATTTTTCATAAACAAACAAAATGTTACTGAACTTGCGCAGGCATTCTGATCCGCGATTCAGGTCCAGTCGACACATAGATGTGGTGGTGACCACACATGATCTACCAGACATATTGTGGTTAATCCCTTTCCAGTTACAGATAACCTAATCAGCGCCAGAGTGGTAAACCCCACTCTTGATCTGATCCAACCCTGCTGGAACAGCGAATAGCAGCGCACCACCAACCCCAAACAACACCAGCAAGGACAGAATCCCCACCCGCGGGTCGCCGGTCATCACTCCCACCCATCCCATCATGGCAGGTCCGATAATGGCGGCAAACTTCCCGAGCATGTTGTAGAAACCGAAAAACTCCGCCGTGCGCCCTGCCGGGATCATGCGCGCGAACAGGGAGCGGCTGAGTGCCTGCACACCACCCTGGGCGAGGCCAATCGAAGCAGCAAGGTAATAAAACTCTCCGGCGGAACTCATCCTCGAGGCCGCAATGGTCACTGCCACGTATATCATCAGCCCGACCAGTATCCCGTTTCTGGTCCCGTATCTCCCGCCCAGCCAGCCAAACAGCAGCGCCGCGGGAAAACCGATGAACTGGGTGATCAGCAGGGCCAAAATCAGGTCGTTGTGTCCGAATCCCAGCGACAGGCCGTAGTCGACGGCCATTCGAATCACGGTATCCACCCCGTCGATATACAACCAGTAGGCCAGCAGGAACCGCCAGACCTGACGTAATGCGCGCACCTCGTGCAACGTATGCCAGATCCTGACAAAACCTTCCTTGAAAATGTTGCCCGTCAGTCGCCCCGGCAATTCATCATGGACCTCTTTCACGGTAACCAGCAGCGGAATGGTAAAAACACACCACCACACGGCAACCATCAGGAATGACGTTCGCACCACGGCTCCGGCATCGGTAAATCCAAAGCGATCCGGATGCAGGGTCAGCAGGACATTGAGGGCAAGCAACAGGCCGCCCCCAAGGTAGCCCAGTGAATAACCCAGTGCCGAGGTCTGGTCCAGGTCGGTCTCACCGGCCACCGCCGGCAGCAATGCGTCATAGAAGATATTGCTGCCGGAGAACCCGATCATGGACAACACATACAGGGCGGCTGCCAGCTGCCAGTCACCCCGGGCAACGAGATAGAGCGCACCGGTCATCAGCACACCCAGAAAGGCGAAGGCCGCGAGCATGGCCCGGCGCTGGTCCAGTGAATCGGCGATTGCCCCCAGCACCGGCGCCAGCAGGACAATCACCAGGCTGGCCATGGAATTGGCCAGTCCGAGCCGGAATGTACTGTCGGCAGCCGCCACTCCCGCGTTCCAGTACTCCTTGAAGAACACCGGGAAAAATCCGGCCATGACAATGGTCGCATAGGCCGAGTTGCCCCAGTCATACATTGCCCAGCCAAGTTTCTCGCGTGACAGCTTCATTAGCGGTTATGCTCTGCAGGGTCGCTCAAGTCCAACCCGATGTATGAATCGACCTGGCGCGTATGGTTACAGATACAACTGACTTTTGGAATACAAAACCCCTTGCTGACATGACGTCAGAGCAATGGGAGGCACTGTGTGACGGGTGTGGACGCTGCTGTCTGAACAAACTCGAGGACGAGGACAGCGGCAGGATGTTCTATACCTCTGTTGCCTGCCGCCTGCTGGACACCGGCACCTGCCGTTGCCGGAACTACCCGGCAAGGACGTCCCTGGTACCGGAGTGCCTTGCCCTGCATCCCGCAGATATCAGCGAGATCCACTGGCTTCCATCCAGCTGTGCCTACCGCAGACTGGCGGAGGGCAGGCCGCTGGAGTGGTGGCACCCCCTGATTTCTGGTAACCCGGATACCGTGCACCAGGCAGGCATTTCCGTACGTGGCCGGGTCATCGACGAATCCGGCATCACGCCGGACCAGCTGGAGGATTACCTCATCGAGTGGGTGGAGTTCTAGGTGCTCCCGGTGCAGCCGTGACGAACAGTGGCTTCAGCGGAGGCTAGTGCTCCCGCGTGGCGTGGAATTTCACCTCCGGCCACTTTTCGATCGCCAGTTCCAGGTTGACCCGCGTTGGCGCGATATACACCAGCGAGCCACCCTGGTCCTCCCCCAGATACTCGTATGCCTTGTCCCTGAACCGGGTCTCCACGGTTTCGTTATCACACTCGACCCAGCGCGCCGTTGCCACGGCCACCGGTTCAAACTGGCACTCCACCCCGTATTCGTCCTTCAGGCGGTGTGCCACCACGTCGAACTGCAGGATACCGACCGCCCCGAGCACCAGGTCGTTGTTTTTCAGAGGGCGGAACAGCTGTGTCGCACCCTCTTCGCACAGCTGGGCCAGACCCTTTTGCAAGGCCTTCATGCGCAGCGGGTCGCGCAACACCGCGCGGCGAAACAGTTCCGGAGCAAAGTTCGGTATGCCGGTGAATTTCAGCTCTTCGCCCTGGGTAAAGGTGTCACCGATACGGATTGTTCCGTGATTATGCAGACCGATGATGTCGCCGGCGAATGCCTCCTCGACATGGTCGCGCTCGGCCGCCATGAACGTCAGTGCGTTGGATATCTGCACGTCCCGCCCGATACGAACGTGGCGCATCTTCATGCCTTTCCGGTAACTGCCGGAACAGATGCGCAGAAAGGCAATCCGGTCGCGGTGCGCAGGGTCCATGTTGGCCTGGATCTTGAAGACGAAACCGGAAAATTTCTCTTCCAGCGGTTCCACTACCCGCGTCGTGGTGGCACGTAGCATCGGCGCCGGTGCCGTGGCGACAAAGTGACTCAGCAGCTCATTCACACCGAAGTTGTTGATCGCGGAACCGAAGAAAACCGGTGTCATCTCACCGGACAGGTAGGCTGCGCGGTCAAACTCATGGCTGGCTCCCTTGACCAGCTCGATCTCTTCACGCAGCTCTACGGCCTGGTCGCCCAGTAATTCGTCCAGCAGCGGATTACTGATCCCCGGTATCACCCGGGTGTCCTGCCGCTGGCTGTTCCTGCCGGACTCATACAGATGGACGGCATCTTCCTGCAGGTGATAGATCCCCTTCAGGCGCTTGCCCATACCGACCGGCCAGGTAACCGGGGCACAACGAATCTTCAGTACCTGTTCGATTTCGTCCAGCAGGTCAATCGGTTCCCGGCCTTCACGGTCGAGCTTGTTGATGAAGGTACAGATCGGCGTATCACGCAGGCGGCAGACTTCCATCAGCTTGATGGTGCGCTCCTCCACGCCCTTGGCACAGTCGATCACCATCATCGCCGAGTCCACGGCCGTCAGTGTCCGGTATGTATCCTCGGAGAAATCCTCGTGACCCGGCGTATCCAGCAGGTTCACGATGGCGTCATGAAAGGGAAACTGCATGACCGAGGACGTTACTGAAATCCCGCGCTGTTTTTCCAGTTCCATCCAGTCCGAGGTGGCATGACGGGTCGCCTTGCGTCCCTTGACCGTGCCGGCAAGCTGGATTGCACCGCCGAACAACAACAGCTTCTCGGTCAGCGTGGTCTTGCCCGCATCGGGGTGGGAGATGATAGCGAAGGTACGTCGCCGCGCGATTTCTGTTCGGGCACTGCTCATGGTGAGGCGGATTTACCGGGCATCTGTAAAACTGGGTATTCTACCCGAGGGCCGATCGCCCATGGGAGAGTATTACAGGGTACGCGCCAGGATCAGTGCGTCTTCCCGGCCCTTGTCATGCGGGTAATAGCTGCGGCGCGTTCCCAGCTCATTGAAGCCTTCCTGTTCGTACAGGGCGCGTGCCGCCGCATTGGAAACCCGTACCTCCAGGAACAGGATATCGGCATCGTGCCGCCGCGCCATGGCAATCAGGTGGCGCAGCATCTTCCGGCCCACCCCCCTCGATCGCGCCTCGGGACGTACACAGATATTCAGCAGGTGGGATTCACCGGCCGCGACGCTGAGGATGCCGTAGCATTCGACCAGATTCATGCGTGTCCCCACCCAGCAGCTGTAGCCGGCCTGCAGACAGTCCCCGAAGATGCTCTGCGTCCACGGATAGGGATAGCTGCGCCGTTCAATCTCCAGCACATCCGGAAGATCACTGGCGCGCATGGGACGGAAATCCAGACACGGTTCCTTCAGGACGGCACTCATTGCGCAGGCTCCCGCGGATTGCAGTCGGCCGGAATTTGCTGCGCGGCCTCCTCGCGATGCACCCTGCAGGCAAACTGCAGATCATCCCACACCTTGCGTTTCTCCAGTGGCGAGCGCAACAGGTAGGCGGGATGGTAGGTCACCACCACCGGCACGTTTCCCTCGCCCAGCCGGTGCACCTTGCCACGCAACTCGCCTACCCTGGCGTCGGTCTGCAGCAGGCTGTTGGCAGCGATCCCACCCACGGCCAGGATGATTTGCGGCCGCACCAGGCGAATCTGTCGCCGCAGATAATCCATGCAACAGGCGACTTCCTCCGGCCGGGGATTGCGGTTGCCGGGCGGCCGGCACTTCAGGATATTGGCGATGTACACCTGCTCGCGCCGGTAACCGGCGGCAAACAGGATTTCGTTCAGCAACTGTCCGGCACGACCGACGAACGGCTCGCCCTGGCGGTCTTCATCCGCACCCGGGGCTTCACCAATGACCATCCAGTCGGCCTGCCGGTTACCGGTACCGAACACCGTCTGCGTGCGCGTACTGTGCAGTTCACAACGAGTGCAGGCCGCAACCTCGGCCCGGAGCCGGTTCCACTCCGGCTCATCCTGTACGGTTACAGCAGGATTTACCGGTAGTGGATCCCGGCCAACCGCAACCTCGGGCCGCGGCGAACGCACAACCCAGCGCTGTATCCCCATCGCCTCGAGATAGTGCTGCTGTAGCTGCGCATCCATCCCGGTCACACATCCCCGAGTTGCGGGTGCGCCCGTGCATCGCGCTGGATGATCTTGTTGATCGCGTTGACATAGGCCTTGGCCGAGGCGATCACGATGTCGGTGTCCGCACCCTGTCCGTTGACGATCCGCCCGCCCTTCTGCAGGCGCACGGTCACCTCGCCCTGCGAGTCGGTCCCGCTGGTAATGTTATTGACCGAGTAAAGCTGCAGTTCCGTACCACTGTCGATCAACGCCTCGATGGCCTTGAACGACGCATCCACCGGACCGCTGCCGGCGGCCTCCGCCGGCTTCTCTTCGCCGTCGACCCACAGCGTCAGGTGTGCGTAGGGCGTTTCGCCGGTTTCCGAGCACACCTTGAGTGAGAGCAGCCTGAGCCAGTCGTTCTCCGATTCCAGCCCGGACTCGGTCACCAGTGCCTGCAGATCTTCATCAAAGATCTCGTGTTTCTTGTCGGCCAGGTCCTTGAACCGGGAAAAAGCCGCATTGACCTCCTCCTCGGTGCTGAACACGATACCAAGTTCCTGCAGACGGGTGCGGAAGGCATTGCGTCCGGAGTGCTTGCCGAGCACGATGCGGTTCGCGGACCAGCCGACATCCTGGGCACGCATGATCTCGTAGGTCTCACGGCTCTTGAGCACCCCGTCCTGGTGAATGCCCGACTCGTGCGCGAAGGCGTTGGCCCCGACAATCGCCTTGTTCGGCTGAACCGGGAAACCGGTGATGCCGGAGACCAGCCGCGAACAGGTCATGATCTGCGTGGTATCGAGTCCGGTCCGGCAGGGAAACACGTCCTGGCGGGTCTGCACGGCCATGACCACTTCTTCCAGCGAGGCATTGCCGGCCCGCTCACCCAGACCATTGATGGTGCATTCCACCTGGCGTGCCCCGTTCAACACCGCGGACAGGGAATTGGCCACGGCCAGCCCGAGGTCGTTGTGGCAGTGCATCGAGAAAACGGCCTGATCGGAATTCGGGATCCGCTCGATCAGGGTACGGATCAGCTCACCGAACTGGTGCGGCAGGTTGTAACCGACGGTGTCCGGGATATTGATGGTCCGTGCCCCGGCCTCGATCACCGCCTCGATCACGCGGCACAGGAAGTCCACGTCGGAGCGTCCCGCGTCTTCCGGCGAGAATTCGACATCGTCGGTAAATCCGCGCGCACGTTTCACCGCATGCACCGCCTGCTCGATCACCTGTTCCGGTTGCATGCGCAGCTTCATCTGCATGTGAATCGGTGAGGTGGCGATGAAGGTATGGATGCGCGCCGAGGTGGCCGGCTTCAATGCCTCCCCGGCACGGTCGATGTCCTTGTCCAGCGCCCGGGCCAGCGCGCATACCGTACTGCCGGTAACCGCCCGCGCCACGGCCTGTACGGACTCGAAATCTCCGGGGCTGGCAATCGGAAACCCCGCTTCGATGACATCGACACGCATCCGCTCCAGTGCCCGGGCAATGCGTACCTTCTCGTCCCGGGTCATGGATGCGCCCGGGCTTTGCTCACCGTCGCGCAAGGTCGTGTCAAAAATGATCAATTTGTCCTGGTTACTCATGATCCTGCTCCCACCGGTGCCGGCACGTCACGCCGGTACCTCAAAACGGTTGTGCCAGCATAGCAAAATACCCCGCAAGGCGGCTGGCTGTATCGGATTGGGTGCGTTTTGCCTCGCCAGGCAGTGGAATCAGCTGCCCGAAGGCAGCAGTCGCAGGAGGGACAGCAACAGGCCGGTGAACGGGCAGGAGACCCGGATCCGGATGACAGTGCTGTGAGTTGCAGGCTTCATGCTACCAAGACTATCGGCATTCCACCCTGAAAAGCAAGCCCCTCCCGGCTTTACCCGCTGCGCTTGCGCGCGCGGCGGCGATTCCGTATCCCGATCAGGGTATAAACAATCCCGGAAATCGCATAGACCAGGAATCCGCCGAACAACACCTTGGGCGGATCAATCGAGGCGAAGGCATACACCAGCACCACGACCAGCATGGCGACTACCGACACCCGGTTCTTGAAATTGATTTCCTTGAAGCTGAAGTACCGGATATTGCTGACCATCAGCATCCCGGTGGCGATGGTCAGGAAAAACACCAGGTACACCAGGTCTTCACCCGCAATGTCCAGGTCCGTCGCCACCCACGCCAGGCCGGCCAGCACCCCGGCCGCGGACGGGCTGGGCAGTCCGCGGAAATACTGTTTGTCGGCCGTGGAAATCTGTGCGTTGAAGCGCGCCAGTCGCAGGGCGGCGCTCGCGGTATAGATAAACGCAGCCAGCCAGCCGAGCTTGGCCCAGCCCACGCTCATCATGGAGTGCAGCGACCATTCATACATGACCAGTGCGGGTGCCAGGCCGAAACACACCATGTCCGACAGGCTGTCGTACTGGACGCCGAATTCACTCTGGGTATTGGTCAGCCGGGCCACACGGCCATCGGTTCCGTCCATGATCATGGCGACAAAGATGGCAATGGCCGCCGGCTCGAAACGACCGTTCATGGCGGCCACAATCGAATAGAAGCCGGCGAACAGGCCGGCCGTGGTAATCATGTTCGGCAGCAGGTATATGCCGCGCCGTCGCTTGTGCAGCGCATCCACCGGCTCGATATCGTCATGACGCCGCAGCATGTCAGACATGAACCAGCCGTGCGATAGCGTCCGCTCCCGCCATGACCGCAGCGCCGGCTGCCATGGTCGGGACACAGTTGTCCGGAAGATAGATATCGACCCGCCCGCCCATGTGTACAAAGCCGCATCGCTTGCCCTGACCGATCCGGTCGCCGAAACGGATATAGCATTGTGGATTGTTGCGCAGCCGGCCCTTGTTCATGACCAGCACGATATCATCCCCTTCATCCGTTTGCAGCCACACGCCATGGGGACTGCAGCCGTCTGCCGGAATCCCGGGAGGCTCCAGTACCTTTCCTTCCACCGGACTGCGGGTGATGTAGGCACCACAGGGACTCATGTCAATCGACACCCGCAGGCTTGCGCGGTCCAGGTACGGGTCCCGCACCTTTTCGATACTCAGTATCCGTCCGTCGGCCGGACTCAGGACACTCATTGGCATGGACGGGATCTTGCGCTCCGGGTCGCGAAACAGCACCAGCACCAGCACGGCAAGCCCCCACACCCAGAGGGACTGGCGAGCGCCGACGAAGTGCAGGACCAGTACCGCGGCCGACAGGGAAATGAACAGCGGCAACAGCCCCTGCCTGGCAATCAGGGAGTTGCGATGCATGACCTGGGCTTCCGCGGGTCCGGGGAGTCAGCAGCAGACGGGGTGTTTCAGTTCACGCTCCGGTCGACAATCTTCCCTTCGTTGATCCAGGACATCATACCGCGCAGTTTTGCACCGACCACCTCGATCTGGTGCTCCCGGCCGATCCGTCGCTTTGCCTTCAGTGTGGGCGCACCGGCCTGGTTTTCGAGGATGAATTCACGGGCAAACTCGCCATTCTGGATCTCGTCCAGGATGCGGCGCATTTCCTGCTTGGTTTCGCCGGTGACCACGCGCGGGCCACGGGTCAGGTCGCCGTATTCCGCCGTATTCGAAATGGAATAGCGCATGTTGGCAATCCCGCCCTCGTACATCAGGTCCACGATCAGTTTGAGCTCGTGCAGGCACTCGAAGTATGCCATTTCGGGCGCATAGCCGGCCTCGACCAGGGTCTCGAACCCGGCCTGCACCAGCGCGGTGGCACCGCCGCACAGCACCGCCTGTTCGCCAAACAAATCGGTCTCGGTTTCCTCGCGAAAGCTGGTCTCGATGATACCGGCACGACCACCGCCGTTGGCGGATGCATAGGACAGCGCGATATCACGGGAACGGCCGCTGGCATCCTGGAATACGGCAACCAGGCTGGGCACGCCGGCGCCGGCCTTGTAGGTGGAACGCACCAGGTGGCCGGGACCCTTGGGTGCGATCATGATCACGTCCAGGTCGGCACGCGGTTCGATCTGCTGGAAGTGGATATTGAAGCCGTGCGCGAAGGCCAGCACCCCGCCCTGCCTGATGTTCGGGGCAATGCTGTCCCGATACAGTCTGGCCTGGTGCTCGTCCGGTGCCAGCACCATCACCAGATCGGCGCCCTTGACGGCTTCATCGATCGGCTTGACCGTAACACCCGCCTTTTTCGCCTTGGCCTCGGAGATCGAACCGGCCCGCAGCCCGACCGTCACGTCCACACCGGAATCCTTCAGGTTGTTGGCATGGGCATGACCCTGTGAACCGTAGCCGATGATAGCCACCTTCATGCCGCGAATCAGGGAAAGGTCAGCGTCTTTGTCGTAGTAGATATTCATGGTCGATACCTGTGTTGTTGCCTGTCTGCGGCCTGCCGTATCGCCGCTTGTGAATGGAAAGGTTGGTTGGTGTTCAGAGCTTCAGCGAGCGGTCCCCGCGGCCGATCCCGGACACCCCGGAACGGACCACCTCGATGATCAGACCCGGCTCCAGCGTCTGCACGAATGCGTCCAGCTTATCGCCGGCGCCGGTCATCTCGATGGTATAGGTCTGGTCAGTTACATCGATGATACGACCCCGGAAAATGTCGGAGACCCGCTTCAGCTCGTTGCGGTTCTCGCCCTGCGCACGCACCTTGATCAGCATCATCTCGCGTTCGATATGCGGCCCTTCGGTCATATCCATCAGCTTGACCACGTCGATGAGCTTGTGCAATTGCTTGGTGATCTGCTCGATGATCTCGTCGGTGCCGCGGGTCACCAGCGTCATGCGCGACAGCGACGGGTCTTCGGTCGGCGCCACGGTCAGCGACTCGATATTGTAGCCACGGGCCGAAAACAGCCCCGCCACGCGTGACAGCGCACCGGCCTCGTTCTCGATCAGGATGGAGATGATGTGGCGCATGTCAGATCAGGATCATTTCGTTCTGGCCACCGCCGGCCGGGATCATCGGGTAGACATTCTCTTCCCGGTCGGTCAGGAAATCCATGAATACCAGCCGGTCCTTCAGTCTGATCGCCTCGATCAGCGCCCCTTCCACATCTTCGGGCCGGGTTATCTGCATGCCGACATGGCCGTAGCTCTCGGCCAGCTTGACGAAGTCCGGCAAGGATTCCATGTAGGACATGGCGTAGCGCTTCTGGTAGAAGAACTCCTGCCATTGCCGCACCATGCCGAGATAGCCGTTATTCAGGTTGACGACCTTGATCGGCAGGGAATACTGCCGGCAGGTTGACAGCTCCTGGATACACATCTGGATGCTGCCCTCGCCGGTGATACAGGCCACCGTGGCGTCGGGATGGGCAAACTGCACCCCCATGGCGGCCGGCAGGCCGAAGCCCATGGTCCCCAGTCCGCCCGAGTTGATCCAGCGCCGCGGCTTGTCGAACTTGTAGAACTGCGCCGCCCACATCTGGTGCTGGCCGACATCCGAGGTAATGAAGGCATCACCGTGCGTGACCCGGTACAGCGTCTCGATGACATACTGCGGCTTGATCCGGTCGCTGTCACTGTCATACCTCAGACAGTCGCGGGAGCGCCATTCGTCGATCTGTTGCCACCAGTCCTTCAGTGCATTCACGTCCGGCTGCTGCTTGTTGCTGCCCAGTTCCGCCAGCATCGCGTTGAGGACGTTGTTGACGCAACCCACGATCGGGATATCCACCTTGACGTTCTTGGAAATGCTGGCCGGATCGATGTCGATATGGATGATCTTTGCGTGCGGGCAGAATTTCTCGATATTGCCGGTCACCCGGTCGTCGAAGCGCGCGCCCACGGCCACCAGCACATCGCAGTGATGCATCGCCATGTTGGCCTCGTAGGTGCCGTGCATGCCGAGCATGCCGACAAACTGCCGGTCCGTGGCCGGGTATCCGCCCAGCCCCATCAGGGTGTTGGTCACCGGGAAATTCAACGCCTGCGCCAGCTTGGTCAGTGCCCCGGCCGCGTTGCCGAGGATCACGCCGCCACCGGTATAGAATATCGGACGCCTGGCACCCAGCATCAGGTTGACGGCGCGCTTCACCTGCCCGACATGGCCTACCTGCACCGGGTTATAGGAACGGATGGTGACCTTGTCCGGGTAGCGGTATTCGGTCTTCAGTGCGGTGATATCCTTCGGAATATCCACCACGACCGGTCCGGGACGGCCGGTGGTGGCCACATAGAATGCCTTCTTGATCGTCTCGGCCAGCTGCGTGACGTCCTTCACCAGATAGTTGTGCTTCACACAGGGCCGCGTGATGCCGATGTTGTCGGCCTCCTGGAAGGCATCATTGCCGATCAGGTGGGTCGGCACCTGGCCGGTAAACACCACCAGCGGGATCGAGTCCATGTAAGCCGTTGCGATACCGGTCACGGCATTGGTCGCACCGGGCCCGGAGGTCACCAGCACCACGCCCGGTTTGCCGGTGGAGCGGGCGTAGCCGTCGGCGGCGTGGGTCGCGGCCTGCTCGTGGCGGACCAGGACGTGATTCACCTTGTCCTGCCTGTACAGGGCATCATAGATGTGCAGTACCGCACCACCCGGGTAGCCGAACACAAATTCGACCCCCTCGTCCTGCAGCGCACGCACAAAGATGTCAGCACCGGTCAATTCCACCTGCCCTCTCCCGAGACCGCGAAATGGATGCCGACCGGAAAAAAAAGGCCCGCTGCACGGGCCATCCGGTCACAATCGCGAAACAGTGAAAAGTACTGATCTCCAAGGTAAAGGTCAAGGGAGATCACACTCCGGCCGATACAGTGCCCGGACCCGTGAAAATTTGATGAATCTGTGATCGGGGTAACTTGCCCCGGGACCGGTACAACCCTAAAATTCATACAGTTTTGAGTGACGGACAGACGCCATGACACCCAATGACCCAGCATGCAGAATTCGTAAGTCGATGTTTCCACTTGCCCTTGCCCTGGCTGCCGGCCTGGCCGGCTGGCACGACGGCAGTGCCGCCGAGATCTACAAGTGGGTCGACGACCACAACGGGGTACAGTACACCCAGACCCCGCCGCCCCCGGGGATCCAGTATTCACGCATCCATGCAGCCCAGCACCCGGCAAACGACCCCGCTACCGGCACCAGCCAGTTACAGGCCCGCGTCAAGGCCATGGACGAGCAAAACGAGGAAAAACAGCAGGCTGCCCGGGAAGGCAAGACAGATGCGGAAATCAGTAAAATCCGGCAACAGAACTGTGTAACTGCCAGGAACAACCTGATGCTGCTGAACCAGGGCGGGCACATCAGCATCAAGGACAAGGACGGGAACCTGGTCCTTCTCACCGAGGAAGACCGGGCGACCCGCACCGAGGAAGCCAAACAACACATCGCAGCGTTCTGTAACAAGTAACGATTGCCATGCCGTTCCTGAAAATCCAGACCAACCAGCCACTTGACGAAGACCATGCGCGCGACCTGGCCGCCCGCGCATCGGCCACCGTGGCGGAGCTGCTGGGCAAACCCGAGCGATATGTGATGGTTTCGGTGGAGCACAATCCGGTCATGCAGTTTGCCGGCACCCCCGCCCCGCTGGCCTACCTGGAGCTGAAGAGCATCGGACTGCCGGAATCCGTGACGGCGAAGGCCTCGCACGCGCTGTGCGAACTGGTGGCCGACACCACCGCGATCGACCCGGAACGGATTTATATCGAATTCAGCAACGCACCCCGCCAGATGTGGGGCTGGAATCGCGGCACCTTCTGATGCGTCCGATGTGGTTGTTGCCGATACTGGCGATCGTCGCGACCATGCTGCTTTACTTCAGCCCGGCAACGGTTCAGCAACTGCGCCGGCTGTTACCCGGCTCCGCGCCTGCCCTGACAACCGATCACCTCTACCGCTGGAAAAACCCGGCTGGCGAGTGGCAGGTCACCGATACACCGCCACCGGCAGGCGTGACATACGAGCCGCTGGTTTACCGCAGTGACACCAACGTCCTGCCGGTGCCGCCAGGTATCGCACCTGCCCCCTGAGCAGTTCCGCATCGCGTGTACTTTCCCGAACGGGCCGCTACAATCGGCACCCTGTCCAACCAACCCGTTTACCGCCCATGCGACTGTCCCGGTTTCCGCTGTCCACCCTGAAAGAAACGCCGGCTGACGCCGAAATCGTCAGCCATCAGCTGATGTTGCGTGCCGGCATGTTGCGCAGGCAGGCCGCCGGCGTCTACAGCTGGCTGCCGCTGGGACTGCGTGTACTGCGCAAGGTCGAGGCGATCGTGCGCGAGGAAATGAACCGGGCCGGTGCGCTCGAGCTGCTGATGCCGGCCATCCAGCCGGCCGAACTGTGGCAGGAGTCCGGACGCTGGGAAAAATACGGCCCGGAACTGCTGCGCATCACGGACCGCCACCAGCGTGAGTTCTGCTTCGGGCCGACGCACGAGGAGATCATCACCGACATCGCGCGGCGCGAGCTGAAAAGCTACCGGCAGCTACCGGTCAATTATTACCAGATCCAGACCAAGTTTCGTGACGAGATCCGGCCACGCTTCGGGGTCATGCGCGCGCGCGAATTCCTGATGAAGGACGCTTACTCGTTCCATATCGACCAGCCCTCGCTGGAAGCAACCTACCAGCTCATGTTCGAGGCCTACACGCGTATCTTCACCCGCACCGGCCTCGAATTCCGGGCCGTGCGCGCCGACAGCGGCGCCATCGGCGGCAGTGTCTCGCAGGAATTCCACGTACTGGCGGATTCCGGTGAGGATGCCATCGCGTTTTCCTCCGGCAGTGACTTTGCCGGCAATGTCGAAACCATCCCTGCCCCGCTTCCGGACGCAGCGCGCCCGGCGGCAACGGCGGCGCTGGAGACCATCGCGACGCCCGGCCAGCACAGCATCGAGGATCTGTGCAGCTTCCTGGGGACCACACCGGATCGCTGCCTCAAGACACTGGTCGTCGTCGGGAGCGAGAGCGAGGTGGTCGCACTTGTCCTGCGCGGGGATCACGAGCTCAATGCGGTCAAGGCCGAGAAACACCCGGCCGTGCAGGCACCACTGACCTTTGCCTCCGACACACAGGTAGTTCGTGCCACCGGTTGTCCGGTCGGTTCACTGGGCCCGCGCGGACTGACCATCCCGGTCATCGTCGATCACGCTGCCGCGGGGCTGGCCGATTTCGTCTGTGGCGCCAACGAGGACGGCCAGCACCTCACCGGCGCCAACTGGGGCCGCGACCTGGCCGAACCGGAAACGGCGGACCTGCGCAACGTCGTGGACGGCGACCCGAGCCCGGACGGCAAGGGCACCCTCACGCTGGCCCGTGGCATCGAGGTCGGCCACATCTTCCAGCTCGGCACCCGCTACAGCGAGGCCATGAAGGCCGTGGTCCTCGACGAACAGGGCAGGGAGGTTCCCATGGTCATGGGCTGTTACGGGATCGGCGTATCGCGCATCGTGGCCGCCGCCATCGAACAGCACCACGATGACCAGGGCATCATCTGGCCGGCCGCCATTGCCCCGTTCCAGGTGGCGCTGCTGCCGATGAACATGAAGAAATCCCAGCGCATCCGTGAAGTTACCGATGCGCTGTACGCTGAATTGCAGGCCGCCGGGTTCGATGTCCTGCTTGACGACCGCCCGGTACGCCCCGGCGTCATGTTCTCGGACATGGAACTGATCGGTATACCGCACCGCATCGTGGTTGGAGAAAAGAACCTGGATGCCGGCTTGCTGGAGTACAGGGCGCGTCGGGACGGTACCAGCCAGGAGGTCCCCCGCGCCGGAATCATCCCCTTCTTGCAAGGTAAAATATCCTAGAAACAGGCCGTTAACGGGGCATGCCGCTGCTCAGGCCAACAACCCTCCTGCCGCTTGCCGCACTCCTGCTGGCGCTGTTTGCCTGCGCGCCCGGTCTGGCCGCAACCCAGCAACGCCCGGACGCGGACATGCGCCAGATGCTGCGGCAGGCGATCAATTCCAGTGAAAGCTTCCAGGACCGCTTCGACGCCGAGGTATGGCTGAGCGACATGCTCACCCGGCTCGGTGACCGCGTGGAGAACCGGGAAGAGGCGCTGCGCATCCTGAGGCTGGTGCACAACGAGGCACGCCGTGCCGGCCTGCCGCCGGAACTGGTGCTGGCGCTGATCAACGTGGAAAGCAATTTCGACCGCTTCGCCATCTCCAGTACCGGTGCGCAGGGGCTGATGCAGATCATGCCGTTCTGGCTGGATGAAATCGGACGGCCGGATGACAACCTGTTCGACATCGCCACCAACCTGCGTCTGGGCTGCACCATTCTCAAGATCTATCTGAAACGCGAAAAGGGTGACATGCACAGGGCCCTGGCGCGTTACAACGGCAGTATCGGCGAACACTGGTATCCGCAACGGGTCTTCAAGGCACTGCGCACCACCTGGTATACCCAGTAGCCTGCAGCCGCCGGACGGCGGCATACCCGTCCCCCTCACGCAATTCCGCACCCGCTCGCCGGATCACCGTTCGAACAACGCAATCGACTCCACGTGTGCGGTATGCGGGAACATGTCCATGACACCGGCTGCACACAGGCGATAGCCAAGGTCATGGACCAGGACACCGGCGTCCCGCGCCAGCGTACCGGGATGGCAGGAGACATAGACGATCCGCCCGGGACGGATATTGCCCAGCACCGGCAGCACCTCGGCCGCGCCGCTGCGCGGCGGGTCGAGCAGCACCTTGTTGCAGGCAATCCCGGCCCACCGCGCGTGACGCTGATCCTCGAACAGGTTGGCGACATGAAACTCGACGTTGTCCAGACCGTTCAGCACGGCATTGTCACGGGCACGCGCCACCAGTCCGGGCTCGCCTTCCACGCCGATTGCCCGCCCTGCCCGACGCGCGATCGGTAGCGTGAAGTTGCCCAGGCCGCAAAACAGGTCCAGCACGGTGTCGGTGCGCCCGGGTGCCAGCAGCTCCAGCACCCGCCGGACCATCTGCCGGTTCATGTCCCGGTTGACCTGGGTAAAGTCCCCGGGCAGAAAGCGGATCTCCACCCCCGCATCCGGCAGCCGGTAGGCAAGCACGGAGTCAGCCGGTTCGAGCGCATGGATACTGTCCGGCCCGGCCGGTTGCAGATACACATGAAAGCCGTGGCGGCCGGCGAACTGTCGCAACCGTTCCCGGTCCGTGTCACTCAAGGGGTCGAGATGACGGAACACCAGCGCCGTCGCCGTTTCGGCTACCGCCACCTCGATCTGCGGGATGCGTGTCCGCGCCTCGAGCTGCCCGACCAGTTCAGACAGCAACGGCAACTGCTCACCCACCGACGGGTACAATACCTCGCAGCGTGACAGGTCGGCGAGATACGCGGCACGCCGTTCGCGGAAACCGACCAGTACGCGACCTTTTCCGGCTACATACTTCACACCCAGCCGGGCCTTGCTGCGATAGCCCCAGACCGGTGCGGTCAGCGGCTCCAGTGTGGTCTCCGCTGCCACATTGCCGATCCGTTGCAGGCTGTCGAACAGTACCTGTTGCCTGGCATGCAACTGTGCCGCCGGTTGCAGGTGTTGCAGACTGCATCCGCCACACACCCCGTAATGGATACAGCGCGGTTCCATCCGGTCCGGCGCGGCCTCGTGGACAGCGGTCACCGCCCCCTCGTCGTAGGCCTTGTGGGTCGCCAGATAGGTAAAGCCGACCTGCTCTCCCGGTAATGCCCCCTCGACAAACACTGTCTTGCCCGCCACGCGCACCACGCCACGGCCATCGTGCGCCAGGGATTCCACGTCGATGCGTTCGACCGGTGCCGGCAGGCGTTGCTTGCGGGTTCGTCGGCTCATGCGGGGCGTATCGTTCGCAGGCGGCAAGGCGTTCCGGCCAGCGGCCGGGAGCAACCCGGTCAGTCCTTCCAGCGGGCGAGAAACTCGTTCAGGTGGGCCCTGTTTTCCGCCGCAAGCTCGCTGCGCACGCGGACGCAGGACGCATCGTAGCGGTCACGGGTGATATGACCACGGATCAGTTCAAGACGCTGGTACACGAGATAGGTATTGAGGACATCCGTTTCGCAGTAATTGCGAATGCCCGCAATGTCTCCGGCCTGGTAGCTGTCCCACACGCGGGCACCGCTCATGCCCATCTTGCCCGGAAACCCCAGCATGGTTGCGATTTCATCCAGCCTGGCCGTGGCGCGTGGCTGATAGCCGGCCAGCACTTCCATGACATCGGTATGCCGCTCGTGGTAGCGGCTCAGGTAGTTGTTCCACCTGAAGTCGCGGTTGTCGTTGCCGGTGTCCCAGTAACGCGGTGCGCCAATCCCGTGCAGCAGGCTGCGGTAATGGATCACCGGCAGGTCGAAACCGGAACCGTTCCAGGACACCAGGGTCGGGGTATAGCGCTCGATCCCGTCGAAGAAGCGTGTCAGCAGTTCCGCTTCCGGCGCATCCGGATCACCCAGCGTCCAGACCTTGAAGCGTTCCGGTGTGGACAGCACCACCGAGATGGCCACAATGCGCTGCAGGTGATGACGCAGGAACTCGGAGCCACCCGTCTCCTCGGCACGCTGGTGAAACATGACCCGGGCCACGTTGTCGTCGTCCAGGCCGTCCAGCTCGTAGAGGCGGCGACCCGACTCGACGTCCGGCACGGTCTCGATATCAAAAACGAAAATGTTCAAGCCGGATACCAGCCTTGCAGGAACGAAGCGCGTTCCTACTTCTGCTGCCAGTTGCCATTTTGGTCCATGAACCACCAGCCGCTGCGGGCGTTATCGACCCAGCGGCGAGCGAAGGTCGCACGGATGTCCGCTTCCCATTCCGGGTGACCGTTGGCGCGCGCCATTTCCGCATACAACGCATCACGGTCCCGGTTTTCCTCGGCGACCAGCGACTTGACTGCATTGCGCTGCGGCAGCGCAACCAGCTTCTGGTCGCGCACGGCAACATGGCCGTCACGGGTCATACCGACAGCGCCGGAGGTGTAATACGGGGCGAGTTCCCGGATGCGCGCCTCCATGCGTGCCGTGATCTGGCGGATCGCGGGAGAACTCCTGGACAGGTCGGCCTCGGCATGCGCCGGAGTAATCAGCCAGTCGAGCAGCAGGGAAGACGCACTTGCGCCACCGGATTGCGGCTGCGTGGAGGACTCTGGCTCCTGGGCGGGTGCCGGGGC